>JAGREB010000172.1 GCA_020446775.1 Paracoccaceae bacterium | reverse complement strand
GTCTGGAGGAGTGGAAATCGCATACGCCGGGCGAACTCTCCGGCGGTCAGCAGCAGCGGGTCGCCATCGCCCGGGCGATCGCCGCCGACCCCACCGTTCTCTTCGCCGACGAACCGACCGGCAATCTCGACAGCGCACGCAGTCACGAGATCATGCAATTGCTGACCCGGCTCAATCGCGAGCGCGGCCTAACGGTCGTGCTCGTCACGCACGAGGACGACATCGCCGCCTACGCCCATCGGCGGCTCGAGTTTCGCGACGGCAAAGTTGTGCGCGAGAGCGACGCGCGCGCGGCGGCTTGAGGTAAAATTCGATGTTCTCCAATACGCTGATGATGGCTATCCGCGAGATCCGCCGCAACCTGATGCGCTCCGGCCTTACCGTGCTTGGTATCGTGATCGGCGTCGCAGCGGTCATCATCATCGTCACGCTCGGGGCCGGGACGCAGGTCCAAGTGCAGGGCGAGATCTCCAAGATGGGCAACAACATGTTGACGCTCATGCCCGGCGGCGAGCGCCGCATGGGCGGGATATCGGGCAGTGCACCCGCCTTTACCGCTGCCGACGTACTGGCATTGCGCCGTGAAATTCCCGATGTCGCGGCCGTCGCGCCCGTTTCGCTGCGCCGTTATCAGGCCGTCGTCGGTAACGTCAATCGCCGACCGCAAGTCATGGGCACCGACAACGCTTTTATTCCGGTGAGGAATTGGCAAGTGGTCGATGGCCGCTCGTTCACGCCGGCGGAGGTCCGTTTCGGCCGTATGTCGTGCATCATCGGCGCGACCATCAAGAATGAAATGTTCCCGTCCGAAAACCCGATCGGCGCCAAGATTCGCATCAAGAACACCACCTGTGAGGTGATCGGCGTGCTCGAGTCCAAAGGAACCGCGATGTTCGGCGGCGATCAGGACGACATCATCGTCGTGCCGCTGATAGCGTTCCAGCGGCGCCTTTCGGGAGCGGACCGCATCGATCAAATTTACCTGTCGGCGGCGGACCTCAGCCTAATCGACAAGGTGAAATCCGATGTCGAAAAGATCATGCGGGAGCGCCGCAAAATTCCCGATGACGGTGCGCTCGATTTCAACGTGGCCGACATGCGCGAAGTGTCCTCGGCGATGGGCAATGTCACCGGTATGCTGACCGGATTCTTGAGTGCAATCGCCGCGGTCAGCTTGCTGGTCGGCGGGATCGGAATCATGAACATCATGTTGGTTTCGGTGACCGAGCGGACTCGCGAAATCGGCATTCGCCTTGCCATCGGCGCTCTGGAAAAGGAAGTCATGCTTCAGTTCCTGGTCGAAGCGGCAATGCTGTCCGGATTTGGCGGTTTGATCGGGATTGGCTTCGGTCTCATGGTCGTGGCTTTGGGTGCGCCGGCTTTGAACGTGCCCTTCATCCTGCAACCCGGGACGATCTTCATTGCCTTCGTGTTTTCGGCGGCGGTGGGCGTCGTTTTCGGATTTGTCCCAGCCCGGCGCGCGGCCCAGCTCGATCCGATCGACGCATTGCGCCACGAGTGATTTGCGATTTCTCAAACCGACATGTGGGCATCCGAACAGGCGCAAGATTGACCGTTCGGTTGCGTCTCGCCAATTTGCGCGCTTGGTCAAATGAAGGGAGACCCGCACATGACCGATACGCTTAATCGCCGCAACGTGTTGGGTGCGGCCGCGACCGCGACGGTCGGCGGCGTGACCATGATTCCCGGGTTTGGCCCGGCCTTCGCGGAAACGCCCGGGTATGACTACGACAAGGCGATTTCCTCTTTCAGGTTCAACGATCCGATCTGGAACCGTGATGCGTTCACGCGGCTTCAAGCAAACCTCGACACGGCCAAGACCAAATACGGCTGGGTCCAAGGCGTTTGCCTGGGCACGCGCGACAACGAACGGGTGCGCGAATTATTTGGGTTCGAAGTCGTGTCATCGTGCAAAGTCCTCAAGAATGGCGACGGCAGCTATCGCAAACTGTTGCGTGAAGTCGGGTATTACACCGATCTCAAGACGGGCCAATTCATCGATACGTGGCACAACCCCTACACCGACGAAGAGGTGAAGGTCGTCAACATCGCCAACGATCCGTTCAACTTCACCATCAGCGAGTACTATCCCGATCCCCCCAGTTTCGGCGGTATGAATACGGAAAAACCCCCCAAAGTGCCGTTCCTGCTCAAGTGGACGTTGCTCGGGAAGACAACGCTGCTGCTCGAAACCGACATTCACTTGTTCTATCCGAACGCACTCGACCCCGAAAAATGGCCGCGTGAATCTTCGGGCAAGATGTTGCGGGCCTCGGAAATGTACCGTTACGTCATCCGCGTCGAGGATATGGCCGACGAAAACAAAACCTCGGTTGAGTACGCCGGCACCTGGAATCGCATTACGCCGTGGCTGCCGTGGATGTTGATGGGACAGGCGCAGGGGCACATTACCTACGTTACCTACATGGCCGGCCTGGATGATATGAACGCGATTCCCGCGAAGTTGCTCGCACACACCAAGCGGAACGATCCGAAATTCCTGGTCGCACCGGAAAAGGACGAAGGTCCGAGCCTATCGAGCATCGAGAACTATGCGCGGACGCAAAAGCCCGCGCCGCC
>JAGREB010000171.1 GCA_020446775.1 Paracoccaceae bacterium | reverse complement strand
GTCTTCGGGTTTGACTTCGCGGCTATGCGGGTCCGAGCGCGCAAGCCTGAGGATAATGGTTCGCTCGGAGTCGGGACAGAACGCAAGGTAAACCGTCCCACTCGCAGTTCCGAAATACGGTATGCGGGTTCCGGTCGGGTTGGCGAACATCTTAAATGGTGTCAGCTCGTCGGTCGTCACGCACGAGTACATGGCGTCCGGGCGCGGCAGCACCATCGTCAACGGCCAAACAAAATCCCGCGCATAGCCGGCCATGATGGTTTCAATGCGCGGAACGATCGTCCCCGACTCACGGTACCCTGAACTCAGGCGATTAACCCCGGCGCTGATGCGAAACCGGTTGTCCTTTCCACGCGCGATATATCCCCGCGCCGACAAAGTCCGCAAAACCCGCACGGCCGTCGTGCGCGGCACGCCAAGCCGGGGGCTCAGCTCCGAGATCTTCAGTGGACCGACGGCATTCAGCAGTTCCAGTGCCATAAAGCACTTCTCGGAACTGCTCAGCAGGTCGCGGTTGATCGTTTTTTGCGGCATGGAACGCTTGGGACTTTGTCTGCAAACTAATACCATGTCGGACGGGCGAACGGCAATCGATAACCGCATACCGGTTATTTGGGCCTTTGACGTTGTTTTGGCGTTCGTCGGCGCTCAGAGACATATCGGGCAGTGCGCGATCGCCTGAAGCGTTCGCCGAACAAATGTAAACGGGGGTTCAGTGAAATCGATCGCCATTATTTTTTCCGCCGCCCTAGTCGCGCTTGGCGGGTTTGTCCTCTTCGCAAGGATGGGAGGGTTAGAATCCGACCGCACGCAGGCGGTCGCGATGTATGGACAGCCGCCATCGCAATTCATCGATATCGACGGCACCCAACTTCACGTGCGGGACGAAGGTTCTGGGCCGGTTCTGGTTTTGCTGCATGGCTCGCGTGCGAGCTTGCATCAATGGGATGGCTGGGTTGCGGCGTTGAAGTCGCGCTATCGTATCATTCGCGTCGATAGCCTGGCGCACGGCCTGACCGGCCACGACCCTTCGGGCAGTTATTCGCAAGCACGATCCACCGAATTGTTGAAAGGCCTCCTCGATAAACTTGGGGTCGACCGATTCTACCTGGGGGGAACGTCGTCGGGCGCGACAGAAGCCGTTCGGTTCGCCGCCGCCTATCCGGAACGGGTCGAAAAAATGGTGCTGTCGACCGTTCCCTTGAAATTGCCCCCGACTACGGAAACGCCGTCACTCCGGCGCTTTATTTTTTGGTTTCACGCCAACATTCTTGGCGATACGTCGACCGATCTATTCTGGCGCAGCTTTCTCGAGAATATTTACGGCGACCCCAGCAAGGTTACCGACGATTTGGTAACGCGCTATCGGATCTTGAACAGCTTGCCGGACCAGCGGGCCCTTCAGCAGCTGAGAATTCAGAATTGGTATCGGGACGGCGGCGCCGAAAAGGATTTCGAAACCGCCGCCAAGGTCACGTCACCGACGCTTGTCCAGTGGGGCGTCGCGGGACCGGTTCTACCCGAAGACATTCAGTGCGAAATCACGGCAGCCTTCAAGAACGCGCAGGTCCGCGTGATCTCCTATCCTTCGCTCGGTCATAAACTGGTCATGGAAGACCCCGTAACCACGGCACGTGACGCCGACCGGTTTCTTTCGGGCGAAGATGTCGGTGGCGCGTGCGAGACCCCAAGCCGATAAGGGTCCATTACCTCCAATAAGCGAATTGACTTATTGCCGCCATCAAGAACCGGATAATTTGGCGATGAACCGCGGTCGCGGTTTTTGGCCTTCCGGGAGAGTTATGGATGAAAGTTATTGATGTCGATGCACACGGTATCGAACCTGCATCTGTTTGGGATTATCTCGCGAAATCCGATGAGCAATACCGCCCTTCCATCCTGCGCAAAGAGCGCGGCAGCGCCATTCAGACCCATTTTTCGGGTCCATCGACCAAAGAATACTGGGTCATCGACAACTACCTGTACGGTAAGCACGACCCGGATGCGATCGCCGAAGCCTCGAAAGGCGAAATCTCGATTGGAGCGCTAACTCTCGATGACATCGGTGCGCGCTTGGCCAATATGGACACGCAGCAAGTCGACGTTCAAATCGTCTATTCGAGCATTTTTCTCAACATCCGCATCGCTCGCAAAGAAGCGGAACTTGCGCTGACCCGCGCCTATAACCGTTGGGTCGCAGAACGGTGCAGCGGTTCGAACGGCCGTTTGCGTTGGGCATTCGTGCCATCGCTCAAGAATCCGCAAGCCACCGCCGAAGACATGAAATGGGCACGCGACAACGGCGCGGCCGGCGTTCTATTCCGAGGAATCGAAGGCAACCAATTCCTGGACCACCAGGATTTCGACCCTGTCTACGCCAAGGCGGCCGAACTCGACCTCCCGATCTGCGTCCACATTGGCCACGGCTGCCCGGCGTTCGAAACAATCGCCCAACGCGACAACACCGCCTTTAACCGCTTCGTTTCCGACAGCCCCAACTATTTCGCGTTCAGCATGCTTCTGCGCAGCCAAGTCGCAAAGATGTTCCCGCAGTTGCGGTTCGGGTTTTTCGAATCCGGCAGCAGCTGGGTCTTTTCCGCGGTGCAAACGGCCATGCATGTACGCCTGCAACCACCTGATTTAATGGCGCTGGTGCAGGAGAAATTGCGGAAACACAATTTCTACATCACCTGTGAACTGCACGAAGACCTGCCGACGATCATTAAGTATACGGGTACGGACAACTTGATTATGGGAAGCGACTACGGACACCCGCACGACATCGCCGACACGATCTACTACCGTCAATCGCTCGCCAAGCGGGCCGATATCGACGATAACTTCAAGCAAAAGGTCGTGCGCGAGAACTGCAATGCCCTGTTTCACTTGTGACGCCCACATAGCAGTGTAAGCTCGCCTCATGAAGCGGGCGATTGCGATTATTGCCATCTTGGTCGTCGCCGGAGCGGCAATTTACACCGTGATGGCGCGCAGCGGACAATTTCAGCTGACGCGCGCCGAACTTCGAGAGCGATACACCGACCCCACATCCCGTTTCGTGACCGTTAAGGGCATGGAAATCCACTACAAGGATGAGGGCGCCGGCGAACCCGTGCTGTTGCTGCACGGTTCCTTCGGCACGGTGAAAACCTGGGACGGCGTAGTCGACAAGTTGAAAGCCGAATATCGCCTGATTCGTTTCGATCAGCCGCCGACGGGACTGTCGGGCGAATTCCCTCCCGGTATCGATGGTTTGTCGCTCGAAGATTTCGTTGCCGCATTCTTGGATGAAATTGGCGTCGACAGACTAAGCCTCGCCGGTACGTCGAGCGGCGGAATTATCGCCTACCGGTTCGCGTCAAAATATCCGGAACGGACGAACGCGCTGGTGCTGTCCAACGTGCCTTCGGCCGTGGTCGACAATAGTGCGACCGATACGCCGCCGCTTCTGGGCGCTTTGATCTCAATCAGCTCTTGGCTGCGCTACCAGCCGAAGGTTTATTGGCGGTCGTTCCTGGAATCGCTATACGCCGATCCGGGCCGGCTCAAAGAATCAACCGTTCAGGCCTATTACGATTTTGGACGCCGCCGCCGCGAAGCGCCGTTTGTCCGCTCGATGATGGCGCGGGTCAACGCCAATGCCGAAATCGACGAGGTGTTGAGAAAAGTCACCGCGCCCACGCTGTTGTTGTGGGGTGTGCCGGACCGTGTCCTACCTTTGGCCCTGGGCGAGCAACTCAAAGCGAAATTGTCAGCGACGGACGCTCAACTCATCGTACTTGAAAATACAGGTCATTATCCCCCGGTCGAATCTCCCGACACGGTCGCGGATCATATCGGCGTATTTCTCGGCCGGACTCTCGGAGCGGGCGGTCTATCCGCCCCTGCCCCGTAACAAGCCTAATTCCGCCTATAGGCCGTAAAGTACGCGGCCGTTATCGCCAAGAATCCGCGCTTTGACGGGCTCGGGGACTTCCTTGCGGGCGCGGAAATCACGCTGCACGTGAATCGATTCCGCAACGTCGCCGGGGTGTCCGAAATCGCTACCGATCACCAAATTGTCGTCGCCCGCATACGGCAAGATATGGTCGAAGTCCTCGTGATCCTCGCAGGTGATATAGATGTTGTGATCGACCAAGGCTTGGCGCACCGCTGCCGCACGGTCCGGCGCGCGGCGCGCGCGCAGCGCCATCACTCCGATTGACGGCAACCAGGACGCTCCCGCCTCGACGATCGCGAACCGCAGCTTCGGAAATTTCTTGTTGAGATCGCCGCGAATCAGGCAACTGAACGCAATCAGGGTCGGCGCACGGATAGTGAACGGATCGATGCGGATGCCGTCGCCGCCGATCTTGATGCCGCGGTAATTGCGGCTGCCGTGACCGATATGCACGCAAATCGGCATATCGAGATCGGCCGCCTTGGCGAGCAGCGGATAGAAATCGGGATGGTCCAGCGTCTGTTCCCCTTCAAAGCCGCGCAGCATGATGCCGCACGCGCCATTGTCGCGTGCCCATTTCATTTCGGCGATCGACTGCTCGATCCGCCGCGGACAGACCAGCATGACAAACTTGAACCGCTTCGGATCGGCCGAGCAAACATCCGCCTGCCAGCGGTTAAACGATTTGGTGAGCGCCAGCTCAGCGTTGGCATCACCGATCGAAGTGACAAGAAATAAACTGGTGTAGATCACCGCAACATCGACGCCCTGCAAATCCATCGCCGCAAGACGGGCCTTGGGATCGCGCATGTCGAGCGTACCCGGCGCGATTTCGCCCTTGGCTGCGTTTTCGATCTTTTGCAGATCGTGCTTCCCGTAAAGCTGACCGTCGATCAGCCAGAAATCTTTGGCGTGATTGCCGAGCGCGACGTCGCCGCTCATCTGGCCTTCCAGGCGCAATACGCCGGGGCGGTATTTTTCGTCCGCCTTCGACAAGTAGGCGAAGGTTTGCTCGGTTTCGAGGACGTGCGTATCGGCATCGACAATCATGACGTTCTCCCAAGATCACTGGCCAGCCGGTCGAGGTCAGGATTTAGGGAAAGCCCGTCCACGCGTACATCGCCGCGCGCGACCTGCTCGGTATCCGAACATTACTCGGCGCAATCGAGAAACGCGCCGATATCGGCGGCCGCTTGATGAAGGCCGGGCACGTGACTGGCGATCACCGCCTTACGCGAGATGGCGCGGGAATAAAATTGCATCGCGATACACGCAAAAATACCCCGGCGCGTGCTGACCGGGACGGCCACCATCGATAAATGATCATCCCCGATAAACGCGTGGCCATCCTGAGCGACGCGATTAAGGCGCCGGTCAAGCGCCCGATCGTTCGCGGCGGCGACATCTTCCGGCACAGGCGAGGAGCGCCGCACCATTTCGATCAATAACTGCCTTTGGGGCGCCGAACACTTCGACAGATAGACCAAACCGACTGCGCTGCGCAGAAGCGGGACGCGGTGCCCCGCGTACGTCCTGAGATGGGCGAACGGACTCCGCAGGTCGGTACTTGCGCGCACCACCATCTCGAAACCTTGGAGCGTGGACAATTTGAGCGGCCATTGCACGGCTTCGCCCAGGCGGTATAGGCGCTCAAGGGCAAAGTCCCTCAGCCATTGTTCATCGGCATAGCCGTCACTCAGGGACCGGACCCGGGCGCCAAGCGTGTATCCGCCCGTTACCGCATCGCGTTCGACGTAGCCCTCGTCGCACATCGTTTCCAAGATTCGGTAGGCGGTTCCACGCGACAATTCCAAGGCCTCGGCGGTCTGCGCAAGCGTCGCGCCGGAATAGGAATTGAGAAATTCGAGCGCACGCAACGCACGAGTCGCACTTTGAACGCGGCTCTTCGGTTTAGCGGAATTGATCGCGCGCGCCGCATAGGGCCGCACAATCGCCATGCGAACCGGCTTGGCCATGGTTCATTCCCCCGATCCCGTAGTTTCGGCGTATGGAAGCCGACTGTTCGGATGCCGAGCATCATCTTGCGATCGCTAGGTTCGGGCAAGTGAATATGCAGTGGTACCGTCGAAATCCGGTCCTTACGGTTCGCAATCGCGATAAACTTGCAGATGAACATTTTCCGACTGAATAGCCGGCGCGTCTTATTGTGCTGGGCGTTGCTCTTCGCACCCGTGAACCTCGCGTTCGATACGGCGACTGCCGAGACCCCGTTGCGGCTTGCAATCGGAACGGTTCCTGCCGCGCGCAACAATCCGCACGACTCGGCATCAATGACACGGCTTTGGCTTTACGCGGCCGTCTACGACACTTTGACGTTTATTACCCGCGAAGGTGACCTTCAGCCTTGGCTCGCGCGCGGCTGGCGCGCCGACGGACCCGCCAGTTGGATCTTCGATTTGCGCGACGACGTTCACTTTTCAAACGGCAAACCATTTGTCGCGCAGGACGTCGCCGACACCATCGAATACCTGCAGAGCGATACAGGCGCGGCAGAAGCCGTAGCAACCTATGTTTCGGGCATCTCGAACGTACAGGTGATCGACGATCACACAATCCGGCTGACGTCCGGCCAGCCCGAACCGATGTTGCCGCGCAAACTGAGCTTGGTCCGCATCGCGACAACACCCGGCGGCAAACCCAGGTCCCGGCAGGAATTGATCGAGAGCGGAATCGGAACGGGGCCTTACCGCATTGAAAGCTGGCGTGCCGGCGGCGGGTCGATGTCGGCGGTCGAAAACGGCTGGCGGCGGGCTCCGACAAAGAATTTGGAGGTGACCTCGATCCTCGATCCGATCAGCCGCCGGAACGCCATGACCACGGGCCGCGTCGATATTGCCGCAGCCGCGTTCCAACCCTACGAAGCGGTCGACACGTCGGGCCTTCCCTACGACATTCAAGTCGATCCGATTCCCGCCGTCGTCGGGATCGCGTTCAACACGGCGCGCAATATTCCACTTCGCGATGTCCGCGTCCGGCGCGCCATCGATCTCGCCATCGACAAAGCGACCATCATCGACACGCTATTTTCAGGCCTTGCGCCGCTGGCCGCACAGCCGGCCCGGCGCGAATTCTTCGGGTTCGACCCGACGCTCACGCAAACACCGTATGACCCCGAGTTGGCGCGCCGATTGCTGGACGAAGCCGGGTACGCGGCGGGATTTGAGTTAAGCATGACACTCAGCAGCGGCGCCACGGTCTGGGATCAAATCTTTCAGGCGGTCGCCGCCGATTTGCGCAAATTGAACGTCATCCTCACCATCGACATGCTGCCCGAACCCGTCCTCGCCGAATATCACTATCAAAAAGGATACCCGGTGGATGCCTTCGGCACGGCGTTCTTTGCGCCGGCGTTCGATGCCCTCGACGTCATGAAGCAACATTCATGTGAATGGCCGGTTGCATGGTATTGCGACCCTGGCGCGATGCCGCTGATCGAGGTCGCACGCTCCGAGCCAAATCTGGAGAAGCGGGAAGAATTAACGCGCGCCGTCATGCGCTACGCGCACGACACAACTCAAGGCATCTTTCTCTATGAATCAATCGGGCTGGTCGGATTCAATCGGCGGATCAAGAATTTCCGCTCGGACTTCGGATTTTACCGGTACGAATTGATGACGGTGGACGACTGACATTCGCGGTTTACGCAACCGCTAAATCGGTTCCGTCACGGCGTCGTATTTGAAAATATCCGGGCGCAGGCCGGTCTTAACAGAGTAATCGGCCGACGGCGCACGGTGGATGCGTTTGCCCTGTTCGGTCGACATTTCCACGATGGTATTTGCCCTGGGACGGCGAACCGCTTCGTAACGGCGCAAAGCTTCGAGCGGATCGGAAAATTCGGCGAGTGCGCGGGCAAGGATCATGCCATCTTCAATCGCCATCGACGCGCCTTGGCCGAGAAACGGCAAAATGGGGTGAGCAGCGTCGCCCAAGAGCGCTACACGGCCTTTGGTCCAGTGATCGAACGGCGCGCGGCCGAACAAACCCCACTTGATACATGTTCCGTTCGCAGTGTTCCTAATCAAATGCTGGACTTCGGGCGCCCATCCCGCGAACCGTTCAAGCACCTCATCGACCGTCGCGGTCACCGACCATCCTTCGTCGACCCAATCGGGGGTTTGAACGAAAGCGACATAGTTCACGATCGTACCGCCGCGTATGAGATACCTGGTTAAATGCCGCTCCGGGCCGTTGAACGTGGCCGACGCGGGCGTGATGAGGCCTTCGGGTAATGCAGATACCGGCGTTAGCCCGCGATAGGCTATGTAACCGAGGAACGCGGGAGGCGGCATGTTCCATAATTTGGCGCGGAGCACGGATCTGACTCCGTCGCATCCGATCAGGACATCGCCTTTGGCGGCTGTACCGTTCGCGCAATGGACCTCGACGCCAGTTTGGCTGGCATCACATCCGGTAATTTCATGCCCAAGTACAATGGCCGACGGATCGTTAGCCAAAACCGCATAGGAAAGGACGGTCATCAAATCGGCCCGGTGAACTTGATAATAGGGCGCGCCGTATGATTTTACGTAATCGCGCGATACCTGTTCCGAAATGATCTCGCCCGTCTGGTAGTGCTTTGCGCTGAGACGGTCGGGCGTATTGCAAACCTCCCGTAACGCACTTTCCAATCCCAAGGCATGCAAGATGCGGGTCGCGTTCGGCCCGAGGGAAAGGCCCGCGCCGACTTCGGTCAGTGCCGGGGCGCGTTCATAAACTTTGACCGGGACCCCGGCACGCTGAAGTGCAAGCGCCGCCGTTAGGCCGCCAAGTCCGGCTCCGGAAATGATGACATTCGTGGACATATGGCGACAAATCTCCTGCCAATCCGGTTCTATCCGCGGATCGCACAAACCGGCCGAGTTTCCGCGGGACGGCTTTTGCATCAACAAATTCCAAAAAAATTGGCCGAATAGCGGGCATCTGCTCGGATGCCGGGGCGCATCGGTTTGAGGATGCGCGCGACTGTGCCGCGGGATGCGTGACTGTGCCACAGGATGGGAAAACCGCTTACAACGGGCGAATTGTCGGGATGTCTAGGAAGCAATACAATCGCCTCGATTGACGAATAGACAGGGGGAGGCTCAATCCATGGATTTGAATCGCCGTATGTTGCTCGGAGCTTCGGTTGGTCAGGCGATCGCGGCCAAAGCGTGGGCCGCCGAACCGGCAGTCAAACCGGGAAGCAATGGATCATCACCACCGCCCTTGAAGGGCCTCATCCGGAAAGGATACGCCAATTCAAGCATCGGACAGATGCATTACCATTACGTCGAACCACCGCAAGACACGGGAAAAACACCTATTGTGTTTTTCCACCCCAATCCATTTTCCGGGATCTATTTTTCCTACACGTTGGAGGAACTGGGAAAGGACCGCAAAGCAATCGCGTTCGACTCGCCGGGTTACGGCGAGTCAGCACGACCGTCCAAACCTGCGACCATGGAAGAGGTCGCTGCCTACATGGCCGAAGCCCTTGAGGACATGGGGTACGGCAACGGCAATAAAGTCGACGTCTCGGGATTTCACACCGGCGCGTACATCGCACCCGAACTCGCCGCCGCTAGACCCGATATGGTTCGCCGTGTCGTCCTAAGCGGCGTCCCATTCTGGGAAGGCGAATTGCGCGAAGAAAAACGGCGCGATCTCCTCAACGAAATTATCCTGACAGAAGACGGCGCGACCGTGATGCACGAATGGGAACGTTGGGTGGCTCACCGCAACCCGCTGATCCCGCTCGACCGCGCGTACGATTTGTTCGTCAAGTCGGTCACGTCGGGCAAATACGAATGGTGGGCTTATTACGGTGTCGTGAATTACGATGCGCGGCCGCGATTTCAGCAGATCGAAGCGCCGGTATTGCTGCTCAATCCGAGCGGCGAGGCCCTCGCAGCGACAACGCGGTTAGTGCTGCCCCTGCTCAAGAACGGCAAGTTGATCGAGCGGCCCGACCTGCCGCACCAGATTTACGACATCGCCGTACCGCAGATGGCGGAGATTTATCGTGAATTTCTGGACGGACCGGCCTGACGAGCGGTTGGCCGACTTCGAAAACTACACAGGCAGGCGTTGCGCACCGGATGATACCCATCCGGCGCCGGCGGCCGCGTCCTGACAAACGTCAAATTCCGTAAAGCGCCTTGGGATTGGCGACGTTGATCTTGTCGGCAACGGCGCGGCTAATATCGTTGCGGGCCATCAGCATTTCGTGCGCTTTCAATTCCGTGCTGGTATCGGAGTGACCGTAGTCGGTCCCCAGCATCAGACAATCCTCGCCGACGAGCTTGATGATTTCGGGGAGGTCTTCGTGCTGTTCGCACGTAACAAACAAACGCTTATCCGCGAGCATCTTTTCGAAATGGTTGGGAACCTTGTAGCGCGCTTCGTAACGCTTGGCGCGCGACACCGCGAAGGGCAGCCACTCGGAACCGCTTTCGATAAGTCCGAATCGTAATTTCGGAAACTCGCTTGGGATATGGCTGTTGATGATCGATCCGAACGCGAGAAGGTTGGGCATCGCGACGTTGATCGCGTTGCCGCCGCCGCCTTCGATATTGCGCAAGTTCCGGCTGCCCGAACCGATGTGAATGCATATCGGCATGTCGAGCGATTCAGCCGCCGCGTAGATCGGCCAAAAATGCTTGTGGTTGAGCATCTTGTCGTTTTCATAACCACGCAACATAAGGCCGCAGGCACCGTTCTTCTTCCATTCATTCATGTCGGCGACGGTCTCGCGCACGTTCATGGCCGACGGCACGGCGACGTAATGGAAACGGTCCTTATACTTCGAACAGATCTCGGCCATTTTGCGATTGTAGGCGCGCGCGAGGGCGAGTTCGGTCCGCGGCGATTTCGGTGCGAGACCCAAGAAAATGCTGGTGTAAATGACTTGCGAGGCAATTCCGTACTTATCCATATCGGCGACACGGCCGGCGGAATTCTGAAACGTGCGCGTTCCGTCGGAATAGTTGATCAGAGCTTGGCCACCCTTGCCGTACAACTCGCCGTCGATCATCCAGTATTGGCCGGTTGGAAACACGCCGGGCGCGGCCTTGTCGGGTTCTGTGACTACGATGCGTGGCTTGAGTTCAATTTCGTCATTGCCCAAAAGCGACCAAATATCGGCATCCTCGACAATATGCGTATCAGCATCGACGTATTGAGCGGCGGCCATTTCGATCCCTGCCCTGAAAAGCTGTCAACGTTCACCGAAAATATCGGATGAGCGTAGGCAAAATGTTTGCGCGACCGGCGCGGGTCAACCCAATGCAGGGGGTAGCCCACATTGCGATCAGGCCGGAATCACCTCGAGCAATTCGCCGACCGCGCCGCGCAGATAAAACCCTTCGGTGGGCGTGCGGCCGGGGAGCGGCAAGGCGCCTTCCCCCATGTATTTGATGCCGGCCGCTTCGCACATTTTCTTGGCCTTGTCATATTCGGGCACTTGAAGTGTCACCATCGCCAAACCCTTGCGGTCGAGCGACGTGGGGTAACAGGTCCCCTTCGCCGCCCAATACTGCCAAACCTCTCCCAATCCGGCGACTTGCGCCCAGGTGTGATAGGACCCGCGCGGCACGCCGACGAGATCGTTATTGTTGTTCTGGTAACTCGTGATCATCGTCGTCTGCCTCATACCGAACGCTTTTTCGTAAAAGTCCAGAACCGGTACTTGGTTGAGGCTTGTGATACTCGTTCCGCCAAACCCGGAATGGAGCTTATCGAATGTCCACTCCCGTCGATTGCTCGAGACTTGCGCCGTCGTGAACAACTGTTCGCCGCCGGGCCCGAACGACGTATAACTCATGACGTCAAAGTCGCGCCCGACCGGATCACCGCCGCTCGCGTTGGTGTTCCGATACAAATAATATTGCGGCGGCGAAATTGTCGGCGTGTTGAAACTCTTGAGCCGGCGATAGGATTCCGCCGGGTCGCGCGTCCCCTGC
This sequence comes from Paracoccaceae bacterium, assembly GCA_020446775.1. Taxonomy (GTDB): domain Bacteria; phylum Pseudomonadota; class Alphaproteobacteria; order Rhodospirillales; family Rhodospirillaceae; genus VGEM01. The sequence continues at coordinate 15,744 of JAGREB010000171.1, read as the reverse complement.
TCGATCACCAACAGGCCTGGATCGATCGCCGTCGAGGTGGGCCGCGGCCGGTTGTCGACCGCGCCACGCGGCGCCTCGAGGACGCGGATCACGACCCCACCGGGGCGGCCCGGCATAAGGAAACTGACGTATTTGCGGCCAGGACGCCCGATCCCCGGCACGTCGCTCTGACCGGCGGAAATCGTCCCCTCGTCGACCACATCGTATTCCAGGCATTCGCGGTAGAATTTCTTGCTGGCCTTGAGATCCGGAGAAACGATCGTGAACGCGGCTTTGCTCACGCGAAGCGGATTTGCCTCCTCCGGCTTGGCAAAAGTCCTGCCGTACTGCTCGAACGGAGCGCGATCCGCCTCCGTTTCCGCATGCGCGGATTTGATCAATCCATGAGTCGCCGCGGCAGCAGCCAATACGCCAATCGGCATCGTCAAACTTTCCCGTCTATTCATAATTTTTGCTCCCCTGAAGTTGCGTTCCCGCACTGGTATTCGTCCGGCCGGTGAAAAAACGGCCGGAGGTGCGAGACCTCCGGCCGTCGATTGTCGCTATCCCGAAAGATAGTCCGCTAGGCTGGCTTGGTCGCGGTCACATGCCGCGTCCCGGTCGTTGGCGGCGGGAAGGATACTTCGAACCCTGCTTTTCTCAGCTGCTCGGGGAAATCGCTCTGCGAGTAGGCGAGATAGTGAGTTTCGTAGTTGTTATGCCGGCGCGTTTCCCACAAACGGGCTTTGCCCGGCACGGTATGTGACGGCTGAATGGTCGGGTGACCTTCGGTCAGCAGATCGTGGTGGCTGAACACACCGCCGGGCCGCAGGATACGGAAAATTTCCGGCACGATCATGGCGATGCGATCGGGCGCGACCTCATGGAACAATAGGTGGTCGGTGACCAGATCGAAGTGATTGTCCGGGAACTTAGTGTTTTCCGCGAGTGCATGGCGGAAATTCACATCGAGCCCCATCTTCGCCGCCCGATAGTGCGCATAACGGATCATGGGCGCACCGACTTCAAGCCCCCAAACTTCCGCGTCGGGGAAGCGCATCTTCATCGGCGTGGTCGATTGTCCGGTGCCGCACCCGATATCGAGAATGCGGTTGACCATCCCGTCTGTCGGCTTGGCATGGGCCTGCGTGTACTCGATATGGTTCTCATCGTGATCGGCGGTACCTGCGCGGAAACCTTGCGTTACCGCATGGTGGTAAACAAACCCACCGAGCGGATCGCCGCAGTATCCACCGGGCTGCTGGTGAATTTCATGGCGAGCCGTATCGGGAATCTCAAGATCAGGATCGAGCTCAAGCTTACCCGGTCCGGATACGTCGCTCTTCTCCAATGCCGCCAGCAAATCATGGCGATCGGCGTGCAACGCCCGCGAGGCGCGATCCCACATTACGGATTGGATGCTGCACATCAGGCGAAGTTGCGCCGCATAGGGCCCGTTCTGCACCATCAGATTCCATGAATCTTCATGGCTCAGGTCCGTATCCTGACCGGCAGAAACTCCTTTGCTCTTGAGGTAGCGTTGAACTTCTTCTGCCGAAGCCCGGCTGCCTCCTTGCCGTCCGAGGACACGGCGGAATCCCGTCACGAAATCGAGGTGGCTTTCCGGGTCGAGTTTCCGAAAACGAATTCCGAGCATCTTTTTCTGCGCATCGGTCAAGTTATTGGGATCGATCTTGACGTCGCGCGAAGGGCCGCTTGTCTTGGCGGCGGCCGAACCCGTGGTCGCGGCTGCGATCGCGGCCGAAGCCGTGGCGAGAGCGGTGCGGCGTTCCATATCAACCATGGTTGTTCTCCTGAATTGAATTCTGAGCCAAACGGACGATTAAGACCGGTCGATAAACGGAACTTTATCCGTCGGATTGTCGCCCGATGTGTCCTTGGGAACGCGCGCAAGAACGGTGTAAATGCGGCTGATGAAATCATCGCGCTCGGCCGCCCACGCCACTCTTTCTTCGTCGGTCGGAACGTAGGCTTCGATCTTCGACTGCAAGCCGGAATGCTTCTCGTTGAGAAGCTTTTCGAGCACCATGTTGCGGCGCTTGAGCGCCCATACTTCCGTACCAAGGCCGACGATTGCGTCCATTAGATTGTCGATGTGGACATTGTCGGTGTACGTCACCTGATCCCAGTCACCATTGACGTAGTCGACGGCGAAATCGGGGCGCTCCTTTTTCGCATTGGCCATGGATGTTTCCTCCTCATTATTCCGGATGCCGGTATTTTCGGTGCCGGCGCGATGGACGACTGATTGTGCCGGTCCGACGGGCCTCCGACTATAGACACCTGTTTCTAAATGTAGACAAGGCCCGACCGGGGCGTGATCACTTTTTTGATCGACCAATAAGCGTCGTTGATTCGCGGACCTTACGCCGCCGCCCGCACATGCCTGTTGCGGCGCAAAATGAGATTTGGCCCGCGACTCCGTTCGAAGACGCGGGCCAAAAACCTGCCCGAGGGCGGATATAAAGTTTCGTCTTCGGGCTTATTGCCGTTTGCCCGCGGCCGCGAGATCCGCATCGACCTGAGCTTTGCGTGCTCTCAGCTTTTTGACAGCGCTTGCGAAGTCGACGCCCTCCACCGCACTCATCGGCGTCGCGGAATAAACGCTGACGGTCTTGCCGACATAGGCATCAGACTCGACCTGATCGAGAATCCAGGCCGCCCAATCCGAATACATGATGACGCGCCGGCTCGGCACCGGTTCGTCGTCGACTGAGATTTCCACACCGCCGCGCGGCGGTTCAACCAACAACTGTCCCGGTCGTAAGATGATGTACTGCATGCCGGATTGCTTCACGATCCCTTCCATCTTGATCATGTCGTTGTAGGGACCACGCAGGTTGTAATCCCAAAGGCCGGACTGCGGGGTGATATCCGGCGGCTTGGGTGTATCGGGTTTGTAGCCCTTAGACGCGACCCTGGGCGCCGCCATGGAGCTGGTAACCATCAGCTTGGTATTCCCCTTCTTTTTCATGGCGTTGATGATGTGTGTCGTGCCGAGCGACATTAAATCCGTCTCCGGCACCTCGAAAGTCGGGTCCACCGACGGCCCGTAAACCGAAATCACCACTTCGTCGCCCTTGCCCGACAAGGCGGCCTCAATCGATGCTTGATCGTAAACGTCGCCTTCGCGGATTGTGAGGCGCGGATGTTCGCCATAGCGCACCCGGTAAGGCCGGCGCGCGACGGCCACGACCTCGTGACCGCGCCACAACGCTTGCGGGATCAGTTCGTCCGCCGTACGCGCCGTCGCGCCGATAATCACCACCTTGATGCCCGACGGCTTCAAACCCGCTTGCGCGAATGAATAATTTTCGTACCCGGTCAACACCAACAAGACCGCGGCCAACGCAAAGGCGCGAACCCCGATCGACCGAACCAAACCCCAACTACCGATTTTCGAACCAAAGATCATCATCGCGGTTCTCCTTTGGATTGGTCGCGTGGACATAACGATCCGTTCGTCCAGCGGTACATTATACGAGACATCCGTAATGGACGCGCCAGCCGTCGCGCCCGGCTTCGCTCTATGGTCACCGCCAGGCGGCACTTATGGAAACCGACGGCCAAGGCAGAATCCGGCCCTCGCATGGACGAGATTCGCGGCAATTGAAGGAAAGTGGCCCGCGGCGGATTGCGGGCACTTTGAACTCCACCCTCGCCCGGTTCAGGGCCTTCCGGTAATCTGCCGCACCTTCGAACCGCCGAGTCTTTCCGGGTTCATTTCATTTGAAGGCGAGGAGCCGACCGCGATGCCGCGTACCGAAACGATGTCCCGCACCGACCGCCGTTCCCTGTTGAAGCGCGCAATCGGTGGCGCCATCGGCGTAACCGCCGCGTCGACATTCCCGACCCGGTGGACACGTGGATCGGCAGGCCTCGGCACCGCTTACGCGAAAACCCAGGTGGAATTACCTGAATCTCTGATCGTGGATTTTGAGAAAAGTATGCGTGGCGCTGTAATTCGCCCGTCCTCGCCAGAATACGATACCGCGAGGCGCGTATGGAACGCCGTGATCGATCGTTACCCGGCCCTGGTCGCACGGTGCACCTCGGTCGAAGACATTCAAACTGCGTTGCAATTCGCGCGGGAACACGACCTGCTGACGGCAATGCGATGCGGTGCCCACAATTACGGTGGGACGGGGACGTGCGACGGGGGGATGGTGCTCGATCTGTCGCCGTTTGCGGGCGCGGACATCGATGTGAAAGAAAAGGTCGCCTACGTCAAAGGCGGTTCTGGATTGGGTGAACTTGACCGGGCCAGCGTGCCGCATGGCCTCGCGACGACGGCGGGCGTGGTCTCTCACACCGGGATCGGCGGTCTCGCGACGGGCGGTGGACAAGGCCGGCTTGGGCGGAAGCACGGCCTAACGGTGGATAACATTCTCGGTGTCGACATCGTGACCGCCGACGGCCGCCTTCTGCACGCGTCGTCGAGCGAGAACGCCGATCTGTATTGGGCCGTGCGGGGCGGCGGCGGCAATTTCGGCATCGTCACAACGTTCAAGCTCCAGCTGCACGACTTCGATCCCACCATCACGTCCTTTTCGTACACCTTCGGTGCCGAACACATACCGACCGTCATGAGCGCATTTTTCGATTTCGCGCCGACCGCGCCGCGCGAATTGTCGGCAAGCGTGGGCGTGCGAACCTCGGATAACGGCGAAATCACCTGCTCGATTTCCGGTACATATATTGGAAAACCCGACGTCGCCGAGAAAATCGTCGCGCCGTTGCAAAAATTGGCGCCGGTTTTACGGACGCGGTTCGAAGGAAGCGAATACGTCAAACTTCAGTCGATTGTCGATGGCCCGAAATTGTCGAAGGGTGGCACTTATATGCGTGCCGGCATGTTCAACCGCGTCGACCCCACGCAACTCATTTCCGCAGTCAAAGAGGCGGCGGCACTGAAAGGCCCGGGACTCAGCATCGGCTTCAGTTCTCAAGCGGGAGCCATCAACGATGTCGCAGCTGACGCGACCGCCTTCCCGCACCGCGACGCTCTTTATCAATGCGTCGTCTCGACCAACTGGACCGACCTCAGTCAAACCGAAACTCAGCAGGAGCACGTCCGCCAGACGTGGTCGATCCTCAAGCCGATGAGCACCGGTGGCGTTTACGTGAACTGCATCAACGATGAAACGCCCGAGGACGTTCGCACGAGCTTCCTGGGAAGCTGGAACAGGCTGGTGGCCGTCAAAACGAAGTACGACCCGGGTAACTTCTTCCGCGTCAACGTCAACATTCCGCCGCGCCAAGCGTAATCGCGACGGATCGTGCATCGGCTGGAAAAAGCGCAAGCGCCGATTCGGAAGTTTATATCCGGCTACTCGATGGCGGAACGGCCCTTACATGATCGAAGGGACGTCGACGTGCGGTTGCAGGCAGCCTTTGAAGGCGTCGTCCGGCGAAAGCGATTCATTCCAAAATTTGGCGATGATCCGTTCGCCGGTAACTCCGTTGGTCGCATCGGTGCATAACCAAACCGCCGGAGGCACGATGATGTCGCCGGGCAAAAGCCGGCCGTTCTTGGCACGTTCACCGATTTCGCCGGGCACGCGATTGGATGGGATCAGGGCCGTGTCGGACGCCCCGCCCGGCAGAAGAATGTTTACATCGATACCGCGGCCTTTCAATTCCTGCGACCATACCCGGTGCGTCGTTTCCAAGGCCGCCTTGGAACTTCCGTAAGGTGAATTCCCGGCGCGGACCATGTTGGACAGGCTGGTCGAGATCGAGAAAACTTTTCCGAAATTTTGTTTTATCATGTGCGGCACGGCGGCTTTGGTCATGTAGAACACGCCCAGCAGATTGGTTTCGATGATGGCGCGAAACGCATCTTCGTCGATTTCGTAAAAGGGCGTGGACTTGGAGCCATCGGCCTCGAACTCAAGATAAGACCGCCCGGCGTTGTTAATCAGGACGTCGACGCGCCCGAACGCCGAAACAGTTTCGGCGACGGTCCGCCGGCAATCTTCGACGCGGGTGACATCGCCCGCGACGGCAATGCACCGGCCGCGGCCGGCGCTCCCTTCGTCTTCCGCGCGTACCGGCGCAAGTGAACGCTCGCTTCGCCCGGTCAATGTCACGCGCGCGCCGGCCTTCAAAAGCTCCTGCGCGATAGACCAGCCGAACCCGCGGCTGCTGCCGGTCACGATCACGACGCGGTCTTTCAAAGATGGATGGCGGAGCGCCGTGAGGGTTTTCTCCGACCATGTGCCGCCCGAGTCTTGGGCCGCTGCAGCACTCAGGGGAAGCGCGGCCACTCCGCCGGCTAACCTTAAGACATCCGATCGATTGAATTTTTCGCCCGCCATGACACGACCTCCCAACGCGTTGCCGCCAATAGCGGCAAGATCATAAACGCCGCGAAAGGCTTACGCGACCGAATAGAGCTATTCACACGACGGCCATGACGCCCGGCCCGACGGGCGACGGTTCCGACGGAATCTGGCACATTCATGGGGCCCCACTCGGCCCCTTACCTTCCGCGTCGTCGGGTTGCGAACGCGCGATCAAATTGCGAGGCCAAGTTACCGTAGGGGCCATAGACAGCCGCCACAGCCGAAGCCTACTGTTTGCGCTCTTACCGGGGGAGTCCGCGATGTCAAAATTTCTATCCGTACTGGCGAGTGCATTCCTGCTGGCCGCGGGGTTCGCGGCGCCGACCGCCGCCGCGGACCTGCTGCCCGGCATGGGCGCGGTATCGGGAACCGTCACGGCGCCAACGGATCCCGACACAGCCAAGGTCTATGCATGGAACGCCGACATGCAGGTCGGGTTCTCGGTTTGGGTTGCGGATGGCAAGTATCGCGCCATCAATATGTTTCCCGGCACCTATGAAGTGACGGTGTCGAAAAACGGTTTGTCGAGCGAATCCGCGAACGTAACCGTGACCGCCGGCAATACGGCGACCGCCGACTTCACCCTGGCGGCAGCGCCTATGCAGTCGACATATGTTCTCGGCCGTACGCTCGATGTCGAGAAGGTCGAATCATTTGACGATATTTATCCGCCGGGACCGGGTCGCGACGTGCTTCAGAAAACCTGCTTCGTGTGCCACGGCGTCAACTTCCTGCCTGGCTTACCGCAACCGCGCGAAGCCTGGGCGCCGCTCATCGACTACATGATCACGGGCAACGCATTCGGTATTCCTGGCGAACCCTCGCTGGTCGATCCGGCGCGCATCCCTCCGCAAACCCGCGAAATCCTGCTCGATTATCTCGAAGCCAACATGGGTCCCGATAAACCGACACGCGCGGTTAAGGACGAAGGCGGCATCGCGCTGGATAAAGACGCACTCGGTAAGGCGATGATCGTCGAGTACTGGTTTCCGAACACCGCAGCGATGCCGAACCGCTGGACACAGGAAACCCACTTCGACGCCGACGGGAATGTTTACGTCACCGAGCGCGGCCTCGGCGCGCCCGGCATCGTGCGCCTCGATCCGCGCACCGGGGAATACCGCGACTATCCGGCCCCCGATCCCAAATCGTCGCCGCACGGATTGACGGTCGATGTCGACGGCACCGTGTGGTGGGGCGGGCGCAATGGGTACCTGGGACACCTCGATCCCAAGACCGGCGCAACCGATCAATATTTCGGGAATGCGCAGGGACATGCCGGCCATACGCCGGTGTTCGATTCGAAAGGCGATCTCTGGTTCTCGATGTTGCTCGGAAATAAAATCGGACACTGGAGCCGCGCTACGAATACGGTGAAGACCTACGACTCACCTGAACCGCGCGCGCGGCCCTACGGCCTGATTGTCGATTACAACGACAAAGTCTGGTACGTCGAATACCACACCGATGCGGTCGTGAAATTCGACCCCGAGACCGAGACGTTCCGCCGCTACCCGATTGCCACGCATCCCGCGGCCATGCGCCGCCTCGGCATCGATTCCAAGGGTTTCATCTGGTACGGCGTCTACGGTGCGCCGGCGCCGGTCGGCAAACTCGGCCGGCTCGATCCCGATACGGGTGAGGTGATCGAGCGCGAACTGCCGATTCCATATTCCAACCCGTACGACGCTTGGGCCGACGACGAGGACAATATCTGGGCGAGCGCCGATAATTATCTCGTCAAATTCGACCAGAAGACGGAACAGTTCACCACCTACCCCCTGCCCGAACGGACCGACCAGCCGAAGATTTCAATCACGCGCGATGGTGCGATCTGGTACACGCCGCGGTTTGCAGGACTGAGCGGCGGCATGGGCGGCGCTGCGGCGGTGCTTTACCCCGATAAGGATAAAATCACCACCTACGGCGCATACTATTCCACCCAGAATTCGGCCAATTTTATCGCTCAGTACAAAGGGCCTGGGACGCCGGTGCGCAATGTGATCATCAGCAACGTACCCGGTGTGGCCGAACAACCAGGACCACCGCCCAAGGCCCCGCCGGCAGACCGTACGCCGCTGACGAACACACACGGCCCCACGGGCGCGGGCGCGGTGCTGGCCGACTGACGGCGCGTCTACAAAGCCGGGCAAACCTGCGCGCGTGTCCGGATTGTGAGCGCCGCGTTCAATACCGCGGCCAACGTTAGGCTATTCATTTTTCAGAGATTTTTCGCCATTGGAGCCACGCGCCGGCGTGTTGGCGGCCGGGAACCGCGAAAACGTGCGCACTTTGCGATGGGCCAGCCCTGCGCGATTGCGTTATGATTGTATTATCTTCAATACAGATCCGGTTTCGATGACCCGGAATTTGGCGGAGTACCTCCATGTTCGCGATGCCGCGTTCTTTACTGTTGGCGACGACAGCCGTGATCGGTGTGTCGGGCTCGGCGGCGGCCGAAAAGCAAACGGTCGGATTGGTGCTCACGGAGTGGCATCTCGCCACGGTTGAGACACCAGACGCCAAAGCCGAATGCCCCGATGGTTTCCAGTGGGGCAACGTCGACAATTGGAAAGCGCTCTATCCAAATCAGGCCGATCAAGACGAGATGCACCGTGAGCACGGGTTCACGCAGCATCGCGGCAAGAATGGCGAAAACGTCTTTGTCTATCCGTGGACCGGGCACGATCCCCTGCCCTTCCGCGAAATCGCCAATGACGTCAGTTACGGCGCCGATCTTGACGGTGTCGGCAGTGGCGAAGAAACACCCAAGACCTGCAAGCACGAAAACTTCAACGGCATCGACGGCCGCGAGAACGTCGACAATCAATTGTATCGCGTGCTGGGCTGCCAGAAGGCGCTTCGCCGCGGTGGTTTTTACGACGCGCGCTTCAGCGAAGAAAAGAAGATGCGCCTGATGGCGCGTTGGTTGGTCGAGATCACCGATGTCGACAGCCTCGAGAACGACGACCATGTCGTCATCAATACCTACAAAGGGCGGGACAAGCTCGTTGCGGATGCCGCCGGAAACGTCTTGCCGTGGATCAGCCAGCGCGTGGACGAACGCGGTCCGCGCTTCATGCAAACCACGACGGGCCGAATCGTCGATGGTGTCCTTTATTCAGACCCCGTCCATTTGGTGTTTTCGACCGCGACCCACAATCTGGTCGGCGAAACCGATATTTTGGACGCTCAGTTCGAATTGAAACTGAGCGAAACGGCGGCCGAGGGCATCATCGTGGGCTACCACGATCTCGACGCATGGTGGAAGCAGTACACCAAGCAATCGATGTCGCGTGAACACGTTACACCCGTGTCGGGCCCAAGCGTGTGGGAAGCCGCGGTTCGTCTGGCCGACGGCCATAAGGATCCTGCGACCGGCCAATGCACAGCGATCTCGACTGCCTACGAAGTGAAATTCACCCGGGCTTTCATTGTCCGTGAATTTGACTCCCCGGATGTGGCGACAGCCCCGGACGCAGCCCCATCCAGTGGCGAACACAAGCGTGCCGCTGCCGAATCATCGCCGAACGCTGGCGGTTTATAGCGCTGAATTTGAGATAAGCGGAAAGTCGGAATGAAGAAGATTCTATTCGTTGGATTGGGCGTGCTCGCCGTTGCGGCAGCAGGCGGCGTGTATTGGACGATGAAACCGCCGGCCGAACCGCCGGTGGCGGGCGGCCCACCGACTGCGCGGCTGATCTCCAACGATCAGTACCACAACGCGGTGTCATACATTTTCGGTTCAGACATTGCGATCAGCGTGAAGTTTCCGCCAATGGCGCGCACCGACGGGCTGGTTGCCCTTGGCGCCGCTCAAGCGCAGATCACCAATAGTGCGCTCGAACTGTACGATCAGGCGGCGCGCGAGATCGCAGCCCAGGTGACATCACAAGCCCATCGCGACTACTTGCTCAACTGCGCGCCCGCACAAGCACCTGACGAGGCCTGTGCCAAAAACATCCTCGCGCGCTACGGACGCCTACTCTTCCGTCGGGCGCTGACAGATGTGGAAATGGCCGATTTCTTGGCCAAGACTCGGGAATCGATTGCCGCCACCGGCGATTTTTACGCAGGTATCGCAACCGGGCTCAGCGGCTTGATGATTTCTCCGCAGTTCATCTTTCTCATCGAAGAAACCGAGCCCGATCCGAAATCTTCGGGGAAGCTTCGCCTCGCAGGTTCATCGGTAGCGACGCGCCTCAGTCTTCTGTTGTGGGACGCGCCGCCCGACGACGAATTGCTGGCAGCGGCCGAAAACGGCGAGCTTTACACCGAAAAAGGAATTGCGGCCCAAGTCGACCGCATGCTCGTGTCGCCGCGATTGGAAAAAGGCGTTCGTTCGTTCTTCACCGATATGATGATCTTTGAGAAGTTCGACACGCTCACCAAGGACCCAGTCATTTACCCCGCGTTCACCAGCAAGGTCGCGGGCGATGCCATGGAAGAAACCCTGCTCACGTTGATCGACCACTTGATCGTCCGCAACGAAGATTACCGGGACATCTTCACGACGCGCCGGACGTTCATAAACGGCGATCTCGGAATGATTTATCGCATTCCGGTGCAAAGGCCGCAGGCGTGGCAACCGTACGAATTCGCGCCGGACAGCGGCCGCGCCGGCATATTGACCCAACTCAGCTTTCTTTCGGTCTATTCGCATCCGGGGCGCAGTTCACCCACGATCCGCGGGAAAGGATTGCGCGAGGTTTTCCTGTGTCAGATCGTTCCGCCCCCGCCACCGGATGTGGATTTCTCCGGGTTCGAAGCCGCCGCAACGACGGCAAAATCGATGCGCGAACGCTTAGAAATGCACCGCACGAATCCAACTTGCGCGGGCTGCCATAAAATTACCGACCCTATCGGCCTTTCGTTCGAAAACTTTGACGGCTCTGGCGCCTATCGGACGACGGAAAATGGCTATGAGATCGATGCATCGGGCGATCTCGGCGGCGTTGAGTTCAAAGATGCAATTGGCTTGGGCCAGGCGATGCACGATGACCCGTCGTCCGCCAGTTGTGTCGTCAATCGCTTGTTCGACTACGGCCGCGGTTACAAAACGCAGCCGGACGATTACGATTGGCTCCATCACCTTGATCAGGAATTCGCCGAAAGCGGATATCGTTTGCCGGCCCTGCTAAAATCGATCGCCACCAGTCAGGCTTTTTACGCGGTGTCGCCGCCGATCGACCAACCGGTCGAGACGGCCGATGCGGCCCACTGACGACACTCGACGAGGAGACAAAGGATGAACACCTCCATCTCGCGCCGCCGCCTCCTGCGAGGCACCCTGGGAGGCTGCGCCATTTCCGTGGGCGTGCCCTTCCTCGATTGCTTCCTCGACGGCCACGGCGAGGCTTTGGCCGATGGTTCGCCGGTGCCGACGCGCTTCGGAACCTGGTTCTGGGGCCTTGGGATGAACAAGAAGATTTTCGTTCCGAAGAAGACCGGGCCCGATTTCGATCTGCCCGAAGAAATCGAATCCCTCAAGCCGGTGCAAAAGCACCTCAATCTATTCACCAATTATCGCGTGCTCACCGATGGACGCACGAATTTCTGCCACACCACCGGTTGGATCGGTTTGCGCTGCGGCACCGCGCCGCGCACGCGCGGCGATCTGCCGAAACCCAGCCTCGACGTGCTCGTTTCGGATGCGATCGGTAACGGCACGCGGTTTCGTTCGCTTGAGTTAGCCGCGACCGGCGGTATTCGCGACAGCTACAGCTTCCGCAGCGGTGACGCGATCAATCCACCGATGAACAGCGCAACGAAGTTCTATCAGCGCGTTTTCGGGGCCGAATTCCAGGATCCGAACAATCCCAATTTCAAGCCCGACCCGCGCGTGATGGTCCGCAAAAGCGTGCTCTCGGCGGTCAAAGATCAACGCGACGACCTGATGAAAACTCTTGGTACGTCGGACAAAGCGCGCCTGGACCAGTACTACACCGCGATCCGCGAACTGGAAGGCCGGTTGGAGTTACAGCTCCAGAAACCGGCGCCGGCAGAGGCGTGCGTCCTTCCTGGCGCCGCGCCAAAAGAACTGGCGGAAGGCGAATTTGCCGAAGTGGTCAAGGAACGCCACAAGGCGATGACCGACCTCTTGGTGCTCGCCGTGGCGTGCAATCAAACGCGGGTCATCAACATGGTCTACTCGATGTCCTTCGCCAACACAGTGCGGACCGGTTTTCCGCAGACCCACCACCTGATTACCCACGAAGAGATCGAGGATCACGAACTCGGCTATCAGGTCCAAAATTCCTGGTACTTGCGCCGCGCGATGGAAGCGTGGGCGTACTTTGTCGGGGCGTTCGCGAACTACCGGGAAGGCAACGCGACGCTGCTGGACCGCATGCTGATTTACGCGCATTCCGACCAGGAGTACGCGAAAGTGCATTCCATCGACGGCATTCCGATGTTCACCGCCGGTACGGCCAACGGCAAGTTGAAGACAGGCCTGCACATCGACGGCCAGGGCGAACCGGGGACACGCGTCGGTTACACCGTCCAGAAGGTCCTTGGGATGAACCCGTCCAGCTGGGGCACGGACTCGATGGAAACAAACAAAGAAGTCAGCGAGATATTGGCGTGAAGACAGTTCTGATCGCAGCCACGTTCGCAGCGGGCATCACGGCATCCGCACGCGGTGAAGAATTCGCCCTGCCGGGCACGACGGATCCCTTGCCTGCCGGGGTTACCGTGCAACTCACCTACGAGGGCCCGACCTTTGCCGACGAAAACGGCATGACGGTCTATTGGACCCGAATCGACGTCGAACCGAACATCTCGAAATGCACCGATCTACAGTGGACCACGGCCTTTCACGAAGGCACGTTGTTCACCTATATGCTGCCGTATCCGTATGAGTATGCGCCGGTGCGGCGCACGTGCATCGAGAAATTCCCTCCGTTCCAGCCGGTCGAAGGCGCCAAGCCGGTGGGCAAATGGAAGATCATTGAACGTCCCGACGGTCTCAAGCAGTGGACCTACGAAGGACGCCCCCTCTACAAATACATGTTCGACAAGGTACCTGGCGAAGCCGCCGAGCGAGGATGGCGGCGCGCCATGACCTCACCCGTTTACATGCCCGCAGGCATCCAGATCATCAAAACGACGATGGGCTTGGCGTTGGGCGACCGCGACGGCATGACGCTTTACACGAATGCCAACGATACCAAAGACATGTCGATTTGCGACGTCGCGTGCAGCCGCACATGGACCCCGGTCACCGCGGCCGCCGGTGCAGCTGACAGTGGCCCGTGGTCGCTGTTGCGACGCCCGGATGGCCAAAAGCAATGGGCCTATGACGGCAAGCCCGTCTACACCTACCCCGCTGACGAAGTCCCGGCTGCCGTCGATGGCGCGATGGAAAACGGTTGGTCGCCGTTGATCCTAATCCCAGTCCCGACACCGCCCGAGGGGATCAAGATTACCGAAACGCCGGAAGGCCCGGTTTATACCGACAAGAATGGCATGACGATTTATTGGCTGATTTGCCATGAGGAAAATGCCGAACACCTGTCGTGCGACCGTGAGGGCGATACGATGGCTTACATGCACGGTTTGTGCGGCGGACCGGAGCGCTGTGCCGATACCTTCAAACTGATCAAAGTGACCGACGAGAGCCGCAAAGAAGACAAATTGTGGTCGATCCGAAAAGTCGATCTCAAGAATCCACTTCGCAAGCTCGGCGATGACGAAGAAGGCACCAAGGTGTGGCTGTATCAGCGCCGGTTGGTGTTCACCTACGGCGGCGATGAATTCCCTGCCCAGATGTATGCGAACGGTATTCGGCTACAACAGCTGGCCGACGTTGTTTATTTGCCGGCCTATGGTGCGCCCGCGCTTTAAGCCAGCAACGAAATACTTGGTCAGATCGAATCAAAACCACTGCATTCGCTGGGAGACACAATCCGTGATCGATAGAACCTGTGCGTCGCGGCGAAGCGTGATGTCATCGGCCGTGGCCGGAATGGCGTTCGCCGTCGGCCGTCGGCCTGCCCGTGCGGCCGTTGCGGAAGGCGTGAAGACGTGGCGATTATATGCCGAATGCCGCTGGGGCCAGGTTCACATGCGGGCCGCAGCCCCTGCGGACGGGCCGGGGAAGCGCCCCATCGCGCTGTTTCACACCAGCCCGCTGTCGGGCCTCGAATATTCCACGCTGCTGGCCGAACTCGGCAAAGACCGCTTGGTGCTGGCGCCGGACAACCCCGGTTTCGGCGGTTCCGATAGGCCGCCCGCGCCGCCGGATATCCCGGCTTATGCAGCAACATTGGCGGAAGCGATCGCGAATACCGGTTTGATACCCAATGACGCGCCTTACGACATCATGGGCAATCACACCGGCACGACCATGTGTGTCGAACTGGCGACCGCACACGCCGCCAAAATCCACCGCGTCGTATTGTCCGGTACCCCTCTTTACCCGGAAGATCTCCGCCGTGAACGTGTTGCCCGATACGGCGATTCAACGCCGATTTTCGACAATCCGGACTACCTCCCGAACAATTTCCGTAATTCGGTCTTGAAAGACGGCCCGACGCCGCGTGAACGCCGGTTGGAGCTTTTTCTGGAAGGCCCTCGGGCTGGATCGGCGTCGTGGTGGGCGCCGAAGGCCGCGCTGTCATATCCCTTGCGCCAAAAGCTTGCCGATGTGCGTCAGCCCACACTGTTCCTAATCACCAAGGATCGCTTGGCGGATAACACGCGCGAATCGGCAACGCTTGCCCCGAATGCCACGGTCGTCGACATAGAGAATGAAACCGGCGAACCGGCGTGGGATTTACAACCGGGTTTGGTGGCTAAAAAAATCCGGGACTTCGTCGACGCCTGACGCCCAACATCTAGGCCTGGCTCGGATCGCGTGCCGAAACAAGGTCTATCGTCGCACCGCTGTCCAGATCACGATTATTCGGCGCTGGCCGCCATATAGTCATGCACGACTTCAATGCCGTGCAACAGGAAGCCCATCTGCCAGCGATACCCCGCGAATACCTTGATCGGCCGCAACGCTGACAGTTCCTCGTTATCGGCGTCGAAAAACTCGAGCGTCGCCGAACCCGTCACATGCCCCGTGCTGGTCGCGTCCCCCATAACCATTCGCGTCAGAACATGCACCAATGGCCTGCCTTTCGGCGGAACGTTAAAGTCGGGAATGTGACGCTCGGACACCAGCGGGAAATTCCGGGAATAGAAATCCATGTCCGCCGGGACGATGTCGCGTTCCGGTGTGAAATCGAGGCGGAATAAAGTTTGACCCATGCGGCTGGCGGTCCGTTGGAACGGCGTGCCGAGCCCGCCGGTTCGGGTCCCGCCGGTTGCGGCCATCAAGGAATGGGTGCCCGTGGTCTCGAACTGCACCAGCTTGGAACAGGTGCCGATCATCCAGCTCAGGATCACG
>JAGREB010000170.1 GCA_020446775.1 Paracoccaceae bacterium | reverse complement strand
AGCGCGCGCCGGTTTCCTCGTCGACGTCCCAGACCACCAGGCGCAACGTAACCTTGAGCGGCGCCGAGAACGTCATGCCGCGCTGACGGCACTCCTCGACGTCGTACTTCGGCGCCTCCAGGTCGTAGGCGACGAATTCGAGTTCGCCTTTGCCGGCGAAATCCTTGATCGGGAACACAGACTTGAACACGTCCCACAAACCCGACTGCTGGCGCACGTCGAGCGGCGCGCCGGGCTGCAGGAATTTGTCGTATGAGCTCTTTTGAACTTCGATCAGGTTCGGCATCGGCGCGACGGTCGGAATCCGCCCGAAATCACGCCGGACACGCTTACGGCTGGTCAACGATTTGCTCATAACCGCTCCTCGTTTCTAAAAACGACTTTAAATGGCTCTCGGTCTCGATCGCACTTTACCGGTGCGTTCACGCGAACGGTGTCGATCACCGCTCGCGTCAAAGCACCGCGCCGCCATTCTTGGCGTTGGGCGCCGGCGGAGACGAAATCGCCTCCGCCGGTCGTCCTAAACGCGGACGCGATTATTTCACGTCGACTTTCGCGCCGGCCGCTTCGAGCTTCTTCTTCAGCTCGGCGGCTTCGTCTTTCGACACGCCTTCCTTCACAGGCTTCGGCGCACCTTCGACCAGATCCTTGGCTTCCTTGAGGCCGAGGTTGGTGATGGCGCGGACTTCCTTGATCACGTTGATCTTGTTGGCGCCGGCTTCGGCCAAGATAACGTCGAAGGTGTCCTTGGCTTCGGCGGCCGGAGCCGCGGCGCCCCCACCGGCAACGGCGGCAACGGCCACCGGCGCGGCGGCGGACACGCCCCACTTTTCTTCGAGCAACTTGGACAGTTCGGCGGCCTCGAGGACCGTCAGCGCGGAAAGGTCTTCAACCAGTTTGGCCAGATCAGCCATTGTCGTATCTCCTTGTGACTTTCAGTGATTGCGTCAGTTTGCTTGGATGTAACGGTACGGTTATGCGGCTTCGCTCTGCTTGGCACGGGCCGAAAAGACGCGGGCAAGCTGTCCGGCCGGAGCTTGCAGGACACCGGCGATCTTGGTCGCAGGCGCCTGAATCAGGCCGATGATCTTGCCGCGAAGCTCGTTCAGCGACGGCAGAGAGGCCAGCGTTTGCACGCCCGCCGCATCCATCGTCTGACCGTCGAGCGATCCGCCGACAATGATCAGCTTTTCGTTGTCCTTCGCGAACTTCGCGCAGACCTTCGCGGCAGCCACAGGGTCCTTCGAGAATGCAATTCCCGTCGGGCCTTTGAGCATGTCGCTCAGCCCCTCGAACTTCGTTCCGGCCAGGGCAAGACGCGCGAGCCGGTTCTTAGCGACTTTGAAGCCGGCACCCGCGTCGCGCATCTGTTTGCGTAGCGATTGCGCTTCCGCCACCGTCAATCCCTTGTTCTGGGTGACGGCGATGAAAGACTGCTGCGCCAACAGAGCATTCAGCGAGGTGATCAGCTCCTGCTTTTGCTCTCGGTTCACGTCTATCTCCGCTCCTGAAGCCCGCTCGGAAAAGGGAACATCCCTCGCCCGCGGCGGACCGGTTGCACTTGACCGGCTTGCATCGACAGCGCGACACGCACCGGTCTACCTCCTGCCCCAGAAGCTCAAGCCGCTGCCCGGAGCCACGAATGCGGACGCATCGTGATCCGAAGCCTGACGCTCTTCACTCCCGTCTGTGGCGGCGGGTTTCCCCTTTAGGCCCCTGCCAAATCGCAGCGGCACCACCAGTCTTGGACAGGTCCTCCGCCGCGCCGCGTGAGGTCCACGGCGAAGCGGTCTTCGCCGCACCCGTCACCGGGCGCGGCAAACGCGGTTTCGATCAAGCCCCGGCGGACGCGCCGAGGTTGACCTTCACGCCCGGCCCCATGGTGGAGCTGAGCGAAATCTTCTTCACATAAGTACCCTTGGCGCCCGACGGCTTCGCTTTGACGATGGCGTCGATGAACGCCTTCACGTTTTCGGCGATTTGCTGTTCGGAGAAGCTCGCCTTGCCGATGCCGGCATGAACGATGCCCGACTTCTCGACACGGAACTGAACTTCGCCCGCCTTGGCATTCTTAATGGCGGTCTTCACGTCCGGCGTGACGGTCCCGAGTTTGGGGTTCGGCATCAAGCCGCGCGGACCCAAAACCTTCCCGAGCTTGCCGACCACACCCATCATGTCGGGGGTGGCAATCACGCGGTCGAAACCCATCTCGCCGCCATTGATCTTTTCGGCGAGATCTTCCGCACCGACCAAATCAGCGCCGGCCTCTTGCGCGTCCTTCGCTTTGTCGCCTTTAGCGAATACCGCGACACGGACCTTTTTGCCCGTGCCATGCGGCAACGCCACGACGCCGCGCACCATTTGATCCGCGTGTTTCGGGTCGACGCCGAGGTTCATGGCGATTTCGATGGTTTCGTCGAACTTCGCCTTGGCGCCGGCCTTGATGTGCTTGACCGCGTCTTCGACCGAATAGGCGGTGTCCCGATTGATCGGGGTGTAGGCGGCTTTCAGCCTTTTTCCGATGAACGCCATGGCTTACCCCACCACTTCCAGGCCCATGGAACGGGCCGAGCCTTCGACCTGCTGCATCGCCGATTCAACGCTGGCGCAGTTCAGGTCGGGCAACTTCTTTTCCGCGATCTCGCGGATTTGGGCTTTGGTCACCTTACCGACGGTGCCGCGGCCCGTGGTGCCCGAGCCCTTGGCGACGCTCGCTGCCTTCTTGAGGAAGTAGCTGGTCGGCGGGGTCTTGGTGATGAACGTGAACGAGCGGTCCGAATAAACGGTGATGATCACCGGCGTCGGCACGCCCGGTTCGGACTTCTGGGTGGCAGCGTTGAACTGCTTGCAGAATTCCATGATGTTGACACCGCGTTGGCCGAGCGCAGGGCCGACCGGCGGCGAGGGATTGGCTTTGCCTGCTGGAATCTCCAGCTTGACGTAGCCCTCGATCTTCTTCGCCATAACTCACCTCAGCAACAAAGCCGGTAAAACCACCGGCGGGCCGGGTCCGCGGTACGGCTGTCCGAGGACTTCCGGACGTGCCTCCCGCAGTCACCGCCACCACGAACCCGTTTCGCGGCGGCGTTCACAAACCAAGTCAGAGCTTCTCGACCTGGCTGTACTCGAGTTCGACCGGGGTCGCC
>JAGREB010000169.1 GCA_020446775.1 Paracoccaceae bacterium | reverse complement strand
CCGGCGACAGCGGATTGATCTTCTGGGCATCGCCGCCGAGGGTTTTGATCGCATCGCGCATGGCCGCAAGATCGACCACGGCCGGAACACCTGTAAAATCCTGCATCAAGACGCGTGCGGGACGATAGGCGATTTCTTGGTCGGACTTCGGATTCTTTTGCCACGCGGCGATCGCCTTGATGTGATCGGCGGTGACCGAATTGCCGTCCTCATAACGCAACAGATTCTCGAGCAGGACCTTCATCGAGAACGGCAACTTCGAAATGTCGCCGATCTGTTCGGCCGCGGCCGGCAGACTGAAGTAATCGTAGCTCTTGTCGCCGACCTTCAACGCGCGCCGCGTCTTGAGAGAATCGTGTCCGCAAATCGCCATGGGGTGTCCCCTTATTTCAGATTTTGTCTTTTTGGTTGTTCGCTTGCCCGGCGCCTTGAAAATGAGGACCGGGCCGGGGCGCATCATCCACAACCCGCCCCGAATTGTCCAGGGCTAGGGCTGTGGATTCTTTTCACAAACTACTGGGTTTATTGACGAATTCTGGATGATCGTGTTCCGGGTCCGGCTCCGTACCCCCTGTACGCAACTCACAGGAATGTCATGTTGAGTTCCCCAAAGTCGCCACAATCCGCCGCCAGAGTTTCATCATGAGCGGCGGGCCGGTCTTCTCTCCTTCGGACAGACCCTCGCTCGGCCGGGAAGCATCCCCTGCACCCCGGTGAGACAGCCGCACTGGTGGCCGGCGTTACCTCCCCCTCCAACCCCAACCCCGACGCCGGCCACCACTTTTCTCCCGCGATACGCCCCCCCCGGATACCGTCGCGCTGGCACTTGCCGGCAATTTGGCTATGGTCCGCGCCATGACGGCCGCAGCCCCTTCATCGCTCTACGACACCGCTGTCCTGACAGGCGATCAGCTTGCCTGCCGGCGCGGCGGGCGGCTGGTGTTCGCGCGCCTGTCGTTCGAGGTCGGTAACAGCCAGGCGTTGGTGCTGCGCGGCAATAACGGCAGCGGCAAGACGACCCTGATGCGCCTGATCGCAGGGCTTGGGCGTGCTACCGGCGGCGCGCTCAAATGGAACGGCGTGCCTGTCGATCAAGACACCGAAGCGCATGGCCGGCGCCTGCGCTATGCCGGCCATCTCGACGGCATCAAACCGGCGTTCAGCGTGCGCGAGAACGTCGCGTTCTGGGCCGAAGTCTGGAACGCGCCGCCGGACGACGTCGACAAAGCGCTTGCTGCATTCGGTCTCACTCATCTTTCGGGATTGCCGGCGCGGCTGTTGTCGGCCGGTCAGCGGCACCGGGTCGCATTGTCCCGCATCGTATTGGGCCGCGCCCCGCTGTGGTTGCTGGATGAACCGGCAAACACACTCGACGATACAGCGCTTGCTGCGTTGTCGCGGGTGATCGCCGATCATCGCCGCAAAGGCGGCATGGTTGTGATGGCGAGCCATGGAGAATCCTTGATCGACGACGCCGCGTTTCTGCCGCTGGACGAATTCGCCCGGCACGCCAACGCCATCGAGGCCCGTGACCCCGAAGCGAGCGCGGCATGAGCGCATTTACCGCCGTTTTAAGGCGCGATCTGACGCTCGCCTTTCGCCAGGGCACGGACACCGTGACCGTGGTCGCGTTCTTCGCCATCGTCGCGGTGCTGTTTGCGTTCGGTGTCGGCCCCGAACCCAACGTCCAGGCCCGCATCGCCGCCGGTGTGGTGTGGACGACGGCGCTTCTTGCCGTGCTGCTGTCGCTGGACCGCTTGTTCTCCCAGGATTTCGACGACGGCGCGCTCGACCAGCTGATCGTCGGAACCGATGCCTTGATCGTTGTCTGCGCCAAGACGCTCGCCCACTGGCTTGCAACTGCCGTGCCGCTTTTGATCATGGCGCCGCTGGTGGCAATGGCCTTGCAAATCCCCGCGTCGGGCATCGCGCCGTTGATGTTGAGCCTTTTGCTCGGCACGCCGACGCTCAGTTTGTTGGGTGCGGTCGGCGCGGCCTTGGTTCTCGGGGCGCGCCGCGGCGGCGTTTTGCTCGGCGTGCTGCTGTTGCCGCTCTATATCCCGATCTTGATTTTCGGCACGGCGGCGGTCGATGCGGGCCTGCTCGATGTGGCCACCGCCACCCCGCTCAAGATCCTGGGCGGGTTCCTGCTTTTGGCCCTTGCCTTATGCCCGTGGGCCGCCGCTGCGGGGCTCAAACACGCGCTGGAATAGGCGTCTGAAACCGGCCCCCGAACGGATTCAAAGTTCATCTGGTTTATTGCATAGTTTTCAATGGCTTATGTAAGGGCTTTTGGTCATGACAATTGTCATGGAATCCCCCTTGCCCGCGAATGACGATTTACCTGGAGACGGGCCGCGTGAGGGTCTATCTCTGCCTTACAAATAACCGTCGAAAATCACGCTTAAGGACTGAAAAAAGGCGATGCACAAATACGCCAATCCGACCCGGTTCATGAAAATCGCCAACACCGTGATGCCGTGGACCACGGCCATCGCGGTGATCTGTTTCGTGATCGGCCTGCCGGTCGCGCTTTACACCTCGCCGCCCGATTACCAGCAGGGCGACACCGTGCGCATCATGTACATCCATGTGCCCGCGGCTTGGCTGGCGCTGATGGCCTACATGGTCACTGCCGGCGGTAGCGCGGTGTTTTTGATTTGGCGGCATACGATTGCACATGTGATCGCGCGCGCGAGCGCCCCGGTCGGCGCGGTGTTCTGCGCGCTGTGCCTGTTCACCGGGATGCTGTGGGGCAAACCGATGTGGGGCACGCCCTGGGTGTGGGATGCGCGCCTGACCAGCATGCTGATCTTGTTGTTTCTCTATCTCGGGTACATCGCGCTGGGTGACGCGTTCGACGACCAGGAACGCGGCGACAAGGCGCAAGCCGTTCTAGCGCTGGTCGGCTCGGTCAACGTGCCGATCATCCATTTCTCGGTCGAGTGGTGGAACACCTTGCATCAACCATCGATCGTGACCATGCAGGGCTTGACCATCAACGCCCAGATGGCGTTACCGCTGCTCCTGATGGTCGGCGCATTTCAGTGCTTCTATATCAGCGTTGTCGTGATCCGCCTGCGCGCGGAGCTTCTCTCGGCCAAGATCCGCGTAGCGCGCCAAAACCTGGCCGCGTCGGGCGTCCCGGTGGCGGCGGAGTAGATTTATGGAAGCGCTGTCGGAATTTTTTGCCATGGGCGGTTATGCGACCTACGTATGGACCGCGTATGGACTGGCGCTGTTCGGCATCGGCGGAATCCTGCTGATATCGCTCAAATCTTGGAAAGCCCGCGAGCGCGAATTTACCGCGCTGCGCGGACCGTCGAGGCAATAGCGACCCACGAGACCCCTACTAATGATGGGAAGGCCATGACCCGCAAGACCCGCCGCCTTTATTTCGTCGCCCTCGGTTTGCTTGCCGTTGCCGCCGGTGTTGGCTTGATGCTGTCGGCCGTCAGCGACAATGTGACCTTCTTCGCCAGCCCGTCGGACCTGAAAACGAAGTCGTTGACGGCAAATCAACGTCTGCGCCTGGGCGGTTTGGTCGAAGAGGGTAGCGTCGCGCGCGACGGCAACACGGTGAAATTTATTGTCACCGACACCGCCGAGCGCGTGAACGTGAGCTACGCCGGCATCCTCCCCGATCTGTTCCGCGAAGGCCAAGGCGTCGTCGCCGAGGGACACCTCGCACCTGACGGCGTATTCGTGGCCGACGACGTGCTGGCCAAACACGACGAGAACTACATGCCGCGCGAAGTCGCCGAAGCCCTCAAAGAAAGTGGTCACTGGCAGGAAGGCGGCGATCCGAATGCCGCGCCGGATATCGCCGTACGCGAAACCGCCACGCCGTAAAAGACGAGACATTGTACCCGACATGATCGCCGAACTCGGACTCTTCGCCCTCGCGCTCGCTCTGCCAGTGGCCATTATCCAAGCCTTGGTGCCGATGATCGGCGCCGCGCGCGGCAACGGCGCGTGGATGGCGGTGGCCCGGCCTGCGGCGCTGGTCCAGCTCGGCCTGATCGCTGTTGCATTCGGTGCGCTGACCCACGCCTACGTGACGTCGGACTTCTCGGTGCTGAACGTTTTCCAAAACTCGCACACGCTGAAGCCGCTGCTCTACAAAATATCGGGTGTGTGGGGAAACCACGAAGGCTCGATGGTGCTGTGGGTTGCGATCCTTGCGGTGTTCGGAGCGACCGTGGCTGTTTTCGGCCGCAACTTGCCTGCCACCTTGCGGGCGCGCACCCTCGCCGTGCAAGGCGCGATTGGCGCGGGCTTTCTGGCGTTCATTCTGTTTACCTCGAATCCGTTTCTGCGCATCGATCCGCCGCCGGTCGAGGGCCGCGGCCTCAATCCGCTGTTGCAAGATCCCGGCCTCGCGTTCCATCCGCCCATGCTCTACCTGGGCTACGTCGGTTTCAGCATGGCATTCGCGTTTGCCATTGCCGCGCTGATCGAAGGCCGCGTCGATGCCGCCTGGGCACGCTGGGTGCGGCCTTGGACTTTGGCCGCTTGGACGTTCCTCACCCTCGGCATCGGGCTCGGCAGCTGGTGGGCCTATTACGAACTGGGCTGGGGCGGCTGGTGGTTCTGGGA
>JAGREB010000168.1 GCA_020446775.1 Paracoccaceae bacterium | reverse complement strand
CGGTCGGTGTCCTCGATCCGCAACAGGAACTTTCCGCCGGTGTGTTTGGCGTAAAGATAGTTGAACAGCGCTGTGCGGGCGCCGCCGATGTGCAAATATCCGGTCGGCGAGGGCGCGAAACGAGTAATCACCGTCATCGTGAATTGAATCCGTTGGCTTTGGTGGTCGTCAGTGAAGACGCAGCGTTATACGGGGTTCATGTATCATATCGGCGGGCGAAAGGAAGCATCGCCGCAGCGGCGGCCGTGAGCATGAACCAAGGCACTTTGGCCCGATCGGCTTGGAATTCGCGCGGTTGGAACAAAGCCGCGCGCCGCTTGGCGCAAGTTCTGGCCGAAGTTTTCGGCCGGCAAGCCGACCGCTTTCCATCGTGGCTGGTGGTATGTTTCGCGACTGGCGTCGCGGCGTTTTTCGCGCTCCCGTTCGATCCGCCGGCGGCCGTCATCATAATCGCAGGCGTCATTGCTGCTATTCCCTTGAAGTGGTGGCGCAACGCCGACTGGCGCTTGTTTACCGGCACCGCCGGATTGGCATTCGTGCTGGGCTTCACCGCTGCGCAGGTTCGCACGGACATGGTGGCCAGCCCCAGCCTCGCGCGTGAGATCGGCCCGGTTATCGTCGAAGGCCGGGTCGATGACGTGCGCCGTGAACCGGCCCGGTCAAGATTGATCTTGCGCGATCTCGCAATCGAGCATTTGGCGCGCGACGCGACACCGGACGGTGTGCGGATTTCCATTCCGACCAGTTATGGTGTGCCGCGCGTCGGCGATCGGATTTCGATATTGGCGCGCTTAAGCCCGCCGCGAAGGCCGGAAGTTCCCGGCGGATATCAGTTTCAACGCTTTCTCTATTTCGAAAAAATCGGAGCCACCGGGTTTTCACTCGGACGCTGGCGCGCAATGGCACCGGCGGCAACAACGGGCATCGCTGAAACAATCTGGCAGCCACTCGAAGATTTACGCCGCAACGTATCGGACCGCATCCTCGAGGTTCTACCGGGAGACGCAGGGGCGGTGGCCGTGGCGTTGACGACCGGCGAACAGTCGCTCATTCCCGAGCGCTTGCAAGACGCCTACCGCGCTTCGGGACTAGCGCATTTGCTTTCGATCTCCGGTGTACACATGTCGTTGTTGGCCGGTGTCGCCTTTGTCTTCGCGCGGCGTTGTCTCGCCCTCAGCCCGCCGATTGCCTTGCGCTTTGAGACGAAAAAATGGGCAGCGTGGTTCGCCATGGCGGTCACGTTTTTCTACCTTACGATCTCGGGCATGAGCGTGCCGGCGGTGAGGGCATTTATGATGGTCACCGTCGTGCTGGTGGCCGTGTTGCTCGATCGCCGCGCATTGTCTCTGCGCACCGTCAGTTGGGCGGCGTTTATCGTGCTGGTTGTTTATCCGGAAGTGTTGTTCGGTCCCAGCTATCAGATGTCGTTTATGTCCGTGATTGCGCTGATCGCGCTGTATGAGCACTTCACGGCGCGGCCGCGGTGGCGCGATGCCAGTGGAAGTTGGACTCTGGGCCGCGCCTTAGCCGTTTACTTCGCGGGGTTGGTAGTCACGGATTTGGTGGCCGGGTCGGTCACGTCGGTCTTCGCGGCGTACCACTTCAACAATCTTCCCATCTATTCCTTGTTCGGAAATCTTATCGCGGTGCCGATTACGGGCCTTTGGGTCATGCCGTGGGCCGTGGTTGCACTGGTGTTGATGCCGTTCGGTTTGGACGCTTGGGCGTTCACGTTGATGGGCCAGGGCGTTGCTGCGGTGAATGTCATCGCCCAGACGGTGGCGGATTGGCCAAATGCGCGGTTGCACGTACCGCCCATGTCGATCGTCGCATTGTGCGGGATTGCCATCGGCCTTCTATTCACGTTTCTCTGGAACGGCCGTGCGCGATGGGTGGGGCTTGCAGTGGCCGCGGTATCTACGGCGCAGCCATGGCTTGCGATGCACCCCGATGTGATCGTGTCCGAAGGCGGCGAAGTCATCGCGGTGACCGATGACCACGGCCGTGTGGTTTTGAAGCCCGGCCGTAGCGACCGGTTTATTCGGACGGTATGGCGTGATCGGTTCGGGCCGAGCGAATTCAAATGGCCGGCGGATGGCGAGGCGGAGCCGGCGCTCGGTCTTGCGTGTGATGCGGCAGGGTGTGTTGTCAATCGCGCGAATCAGCGTTTAACGCTGGCGGTCACACCGGCCGCCGCCGTCGAGGATTGCGGCCGCACGGAAATGATTGTTGCGCCGACGTTCTATGTGCCGCGCT
This sequence comes from Paracoccaceae bacterium, assembly GCA_020446775.1. GTDB lineage: Bacteria > Pseudomonadota > Alphaproteobacteria > Rhodospirillales > Rhodospirillaceae > VGEM01. Next base: position 684 of record JAGREB010000168.1, on the reverse strand, counting down.
GCAAAGCGTCGCGGATCATCGACCGCGCCGACTTTTTTCGCGATGGTGCGCACACGTTCACGCTGACGCAGCAGGGGATTGAAATCGATACCGTCTCGGCGCGGATCGGCGACCGCCCTTGGAATCGCTGGCCGCCGCCTTTTAATAACGGCGATAGAGCCCGACCAAACGGCCCTGAACCTTAACCCGGTCGGGTCCGAAGATGCGCGTTTCGTAGGTTTTGTTCGCAGGTTCCAATGCGATCGATTCGCCTTTGCGCCGCAGCCGTTTCAAGGTTGCTTCCTCGTTGTCGACCAACGCAACGACGATGGACCCGTTGTCGGCGGTCTCGCAGCGCTTGATGATTACGGTGTCGCCATCGTTGATTCCGGCGTCGATCATCGAATCGCCTTCAATCGTCAGCGCATAGTGTTCGCCCGCCCCAAGCAACCCGGCCGGAACCCCGATATGGTCCGATGGATTACGCAGGGCTTCGATTGGGGTGCCTGCGGCGATCTTGCCATACAGGGGAAGGTCGACGGTTTCGGCCGGGGACGACCCCTTCGGCGAAGCGCCGGCAAGGCCGCCAAAATTGCCGGTAATCACATTGGGGGCAAAGCCACTGGCGGCCGGGGCGCGTTGTGGCGACAGGTTTTCCGGTAGTTTCAGGACTTCCAGGGCGCGGGCTTTGTGGGGCAGGCGCCG
>JAGREB010000167.1 GCA_020446775.1 Paracoccaceae bacterium | reverse complement strand
TGGCGCACGAAATCGGCCATATCGCCGGTGCGGATTTCGTCACTTCGTCCGACGCCATGGCGGCGGCCAGCACGACGGCGTTGCTCGCCACGTTGCTCGGCGTCGCGGCCGGCGTTGCTTCGGGAAACCCGGACGTCGGCATCGCGGCGGCGCTTGGCGGTCAAGGGACAGCGCAGCGCATGTTCTTCGCATTCAACCGCGGCCAGGAATCCGAAGCCGATCAATATGCATTGCGCATGCTGAATGAAACCAAGCAGTCGCCGGAAGGCCTATACGATTTCTTTTCGAAGTTGTCCGGACAGGAACTTTTAATCAGCGATCGCCAAGACCCATACGTGCGCACCCACCCTTTGACGCGTGAGCGCATGAGCACGGTCGCGAATGCGGTCGCCAACTCGCCGTATCACGGCCAACCGCTCGATCCGGATCGCGAACGGCAGCATCGGCGCATGGTTGCGAAACTATTCGCCTACCTCAAACCGCAAATGACGACGTTTCAGCGTTATCCCGAGTCCGACAAAAGCGCGGAAGCACGATACGCCCAGTCGATCGCCTTCTACCGCCGCGGACAATTGAAGGAAGCCTTGCCGTTGATCGATAGCTTGATCGCGGAAGCGCCGAACGATCCCTATTATTGGGAATTGAAAGGTCAGATGCTGCTGGAGAACGGCCGCATCGAAGAGTCCATCGTCGCACTGAAGGAATCCTCCCGGCTCGCTCCGGAAGCGCCACTGATCCGGGTCATGATGGCCCACGCCATGGTCGAAAGCGGCGATCCTGCTTTCGCGCCGGAAGCCCAGGCGGCGCTTCAAGCGGCCTTGCGGCAAGACCCCGAAGACCCTTGGGCGTGGGATTTGGCCGCAAAATCCTACCTTCAGAGCAATAATCCCGGCATGTCGGCCTATGCCGCCGCCGAGCGCGCGCTTTTGACCGGACAATTCGGCGACGTGGTGCGATATACGCGGCGCGCCGAAGAATTGCTCGAGAAGGACACCCCTACGTGGTACCGCCTTCAGGACATCAAAGTCACGGCGCAAAACTATCTGCAGGAATTCATGGAAAAGCGTAGGGGACGATGACGCGCCCCGTTATAGTGCGGGACATTCCAGCAATCAGGAGCTCAGCGTGAAAATCTCGACCATGACGGCGGCCGCCGCATATTTGTCGCTTGCGGCAATCGCACTTCCGGCCCAAGCCGCGGACAAAGCGTCAGCGTTCGATTCGTCTGAGCGCAAGGAAATCGAATCGATCGTGCGGGAATACCTGCTCGTCAATCCCGACGTTCTCACCGAGATGGTCGACGCACTTCAGGCGAAACAGGAAGCTGAACAAGCCGCCGCGCAAAAGGCGGTCCTCGCCGAACGGCACGGCGAATTATTCGAACCGGCCGAAGAAACCATCATTGGAAACCCGAAAGGCGACGTTACCGTAGTCGAATTTTTCGATTACAACTGCGGCTACTGCAAGTCGATGTTTCCATCCGTCATGTCGCTGTTGAACGAAGATGGAAACATCCGCCTCGTGCTTAAGGAATTGCCGATCCTCGGACCGTCCTCGGAAACCGCGTCAAAAGCCGCCCTCGCCTCGCGCAAACAAGGCAAGTATAGCGAGTTCCATCAGGCGCTGCTTGGACACCGCGGCGGCCTCAACGACGATGCGATCTTCACGGTAGCGGCCAGCGTCGGCCTGAACGTGCCGCAACTTCGCGCGGACATGAAAGACAAGGCCATCGAAGAGGTTATTGATCGCAACCGGGCACTCGCACGCGAATTGCAAGTGACCGGCACTCCGGCCGTATTGGTCGGCGAGACGTTCTTCCCGGGCGCGATCAGCAAAGAAAGACTCCAGGCCGCCGTCGAAGACGCCCGCAGCTGAGCCTCCGGACGATGGAGGAGTTTTCGGGCAAAGACCGCCGCCGCATGCGTCAATTCTTGGAGTTGGCGCATTCGACGTCGTTCGACGGCGAACGCGAAGCCGCGCTTACGGCGGCGACCCGCCTCGCGGAATCCTATGGGATGTCATTGCGCGAAGCGGTCGGCATGTCGGAACGCGAAGCGCCGCCGAAAGCTCACCGTCCCCGTCCACCGCGAACCAACAGTCAAGCGCACACGCCCGAGCACGACGCGTTTCATCAGCGCTTCAAACACGGTTTCGGAACGCACCCCAAGCACCAAGCGCAGGCTGCGGAATTTCGGACGGAAGCCGAGCGCGCCGCCTTCGAGAAGAAGATGTACGAAGCCGCGATGGCGGAAGCTTACCGGCGCGGGCTCGATGCCGAACTTATCAAAGCGCAACGCCGCGCCGAGGCGTTGAAACACGCGCGGCCCAAATCCAATCGCTGGCGGCCCCGCGCCGAATTCATCCGCGTGCTCTTGAAAGAAACCGGAATGAGCGCGCGCGAGATCGCCGAAGTTGCCGGCGTGACCGTTTACGACGTCTTTCGCGAAAAACTCTTATTGCGCAGCGCGGACGCGTAGCGCATCGCGCCGAAAAGCGGCATCCGGTTTTCGGATAACGCGACGCGCCTCAATAGAATATTAGCGTTTCAGATCGCGGGCTTGCTGCGTCATTTCGTCGGCGGTCCGAAGCACCGTCGCCGAACTCGAATAGGCGCGCTGAGTAACGATCATCTTTGTGAATTGGTCCGCCAAGTCGACGTTCGACGTTTCCAGCGAACCGACAATGACTTCCGCCACGTTCGGATTGCTATTCAGGTTATTCAGCTTGAGTTCGCCGGCTTCGGGCGTGCGCGTGAACGTATTGCCCGATTTTGCTTCAAGGCTATTGGGCGCGGCGAACGTCGCGATCGGCAGTTTGAACAGCGCCCGGCGCCCCTGATTGCTGTAGCTGCCGTAGAGCGTTCCGGTCGAATCGAAATAGGTCTGTATCAACCGTCCTTCGATGTAGCCGTCTTGCGTGATGTTATGAACGGTCAACGCGCCGTTGTCGGAAAACTGCGTGACCCCGGAAATATCGACCGTCACGACCTGCGGGCCGGTCGCGTCGTTGATGGTTACCGCGAGTTGGCCGTTCGAAGGTTGCGCCAAACGCCCTGTCGGAGAGAACTCAACGGTTGGCGGCGTGATCGAAACGGGCACTGGCTGGAAATTGGTGTCTTCGGACGAAGCGTCGAGCGTCCACGTCGCCGACGTTGTCGCGTTGAATCCCAATGTCAGCGTCCGCGATACGCCGTTGGCGTCGATGAACGGCAAACCGACGCTTTGCCGGCCGCTGGGTTCAGCCGAGACGTTCGCCTGCAATGCAATCGACGTGGTCGCACGCGAAGGGAAAACCGAGTCGCTGTTGATCGATATCGGCACCAAGGCGTTCAAATTGTTTTCGGTGACGAAGTTTCCGTTTTCATCGGCTGCCCAACCAAATACGTATCCGCCCGAACCGCTGACTAGCAACGCACCTTGGTCGGTTTGATTATTTGCGTCCGTATCGGTGGTCAATTCGACGGACTGGCCCAATAGCGCGCCGTCCCGCGTGTACCGCCACTCTCCGGTGCCGTCGGAATTGGTGTTGGTGACGAAAAACCCGCGGCCGTCGATCGCCAGATCGAGAACCCGGTTGGTTGTGGTGATGATGCCCTGCCGATCGACTTCCCGCGTATCGACGGTTTGCGCCGTGAAAAAGCTGTTTTGAGATACCGGCGTGACGTGATTGAGCAGCGTTTGAAAACTCGTACGCTGAACCTTGTAGGCATTGGTGTTGACGTTCGCGATATTGGTCGAAATGTTCGACAAATGCTGCGACTGGGCGTTCATGCCCTGCACGGCGGTGTTGAACGTGGCTTTGAGCGTCATGACTTCCTCATCGGCACAGCCCGGCGCCCGGCAAACGGGCGCACACACGGGTCGCGTCGCTCATATAAGAAGCAATTCGCGTGCCAAATCGGAATGCGAGAGAAAACAGAGGGTTAGGGTTAGTTCCCGGCCGCGGCGCAGGGGTAATTTTGCCCAATATTCCCAGCCGCTAGGCAGACTTTACCGGGCCCGTGCCGGGGACGTGCCGGGGACGTGCTAACCCTAAATCAACCCGGCAAGCGGCGACGAAGGATCGGCGTAACGCTTCTTGGGCATGCGGCCGGCGCGGTAGGCAAGCCGCCCCGCTTCAATGGCGAGCTTCATTGCGCGGGCCATTTTGATCGGGTCCTTGGCCTCGGCGATGGCCGTGTTCATCAACACCCCGTCGCAGCCGAGTTCCATTGCGATCGCCGCGTCCGATGCGGTGCCGACACCGGCGTCGACCAAAACCGGCACTTTGCTTTGCTCGATGATGATGCGGATGTTGACGGGATTTTGGATGCCAAGACCCGAGCCGATCGGCGCGGCGAGCGGCAT
>JAGREB010000166.1 GCA_020446775.1 Paracoccaceae bacterium | reverse complement strand
CGACGCGCCCAAGGGCGGCACGCTGCGGCTGAGCGCACCCAGCACCTACGACAGCTTCAATCCGTTCATTCCGAAAGGCATCCCGGCCGCCGGCCTAACATACCTGGGCGACGCCGGTTATTTCATCGAAGGCCTGACCATGGCGGGCATCGACGAACCGTTCACGCAGTACTGTTTGCTGTGCGAAACCGTCGAAGTGGCCGAAGACCGTTCGTGGATCGAATTCAGCCTGCGGCCCGAAGCACGCTTTCACGATGGCAACCCGGTCACACCGGAAGACGTGATCTTTTCCTTCGACATGCTGATGGAGAAAGGTCAGCCGCTTTATCAGCTGTATTGGGGCGATGTCGACCGGGTCGAAAAAACCGGCGACCGCAAAGTCCGGTTCATTTTCAAAACGACCGAAAACAGCGAATTGCCGATGATCATCGGCCAGTTACCGGTATTGAGCCGCGCCTACTGGGAAAAACGCGATTTTGCCCAAGCCACGCTCGACGTTCCGGTTTCGACTGGTCCCTATAAGATCGACCGCTACGAACAGGGCCGGTACATCGTCTATAAGCGCGATCCCAATTACTGGGGCCGCGATCTCACCATCAAGGCCGGCGTCGATAATTTCGACGAAATCCGGTTCGACTATTTCCGCGACAACGATGTGTCGTTCCAAGCCTTCCTGGCCGATAACTTCGATATTTTTGTCGAAAACACGGCGACGCGCTGGGCGACCGGTTACGACGAACGCTTGATCGCCGACAAGAAGATCATCAAGCAGGGTTTTCGCGATGGATTGCCCGACAACGTCCAATGCTTCGTGCTCAATTTGCGGCGCGGCAAATTCGCCGACGCCTTGACCCGCCAGGCTTTGGCGCTGGCGTTCGATTTCGATTGGAGCAACAAAACCCTCGCCTTCGGCCAGTACGAACCGATGGCGAGTTACTTCCAGGGTTCGGAACTGGCCGCGACAGGGCTTCCCGACGCCGCAGAGCTTGCGGTACTCGAGAAATACCGCAACCGCATACCGCCGGAAGTTTTCACGACCGCTTACCAGCCGCCGCGCACCGACGGCAGCGGCAATAACCGCGAAAACCTGCTGAAGGCCCGGACCCTACTGCAACAGGCCGGTTGGGTCGCCAAGGACGGCGCCCTCACCGACCCCAAGACCGGCACCGTTTTCGAAATTGAGTTCCTGACCGCGCAGCAGGGGATCGAAAAATGGTTTTCCCCTTACATCCGCAATCTGGAACGGCTCGGAATCAAGGCCAGCATCCGCTTGGTCGACACTTCACAGTATGTGAACCGATTGGGCGAGTACGATTTTGACGTCGTTCTTGGCGGCCCGGCGCAAAGCGTGTCGCCCGGCAACGAGCAGCGCGAGTATTGGGGATCCGAAGCCGCCGACCGGCCGCGCAGCCGCAACTGGAGCGGCATCAAGAATCCGGTCATCGACGAGATCATCGAAGACTTGATCCGCGCGCCAACGCGTGACGATTTGGTTGCCCACACTCGGGCGCTCGACCGCGTGCTGTTGTGGAATCACTATGCGGTTCCTGAATTGAGTGTTCCAGTCACGCGGTACGCCTACTGGAATCGCTTCGGCTATCCGGCCGTCACGCCGTTGCGCGGGGTCGATCTGTCGACATGGTGGTTCGACCAAGCGCGCGCGTCGGCCGTCGGCACGCCGTCATCGAAATAGCGTTCAACACACCCGTTCCGCGATGCTTGCCTATATTATCCGCCGCCTCGCGCTTATTCCGCTGACGATCCTCGGCATCATCACCACCAATTTCGTCGTGGTGCAGTTCGCCCCGGGCGGGCCGGTCGAGAAATTCATCGCCAACATCGAAGGTCTAGGGAGCGACGGCGGCCCCTTCTCGGGGGCCGGCGGCCAAGTCACGCTGCGCGGCACCATCGAAGGACAAACCGCTTACCGCGGTGCTCAAGGCCTTTCGCCGGAATTGCTTGAAAGCGTGCGGGAACTCTATGGTTTCGATCAGCCGGCATGGAAGCGCTACCTCGACATGGTCGGCAACTATCTGACTTTCGATCTCGGTAAGAGCTATTACCGCGCCAAGGACGTGGCGGGATTGATCGTCGAGAAACTGCCGGTGTCGATTTCGCTTGGGCTGTGGTCGACGCTGATTATTTACCTGATCTCGATCCCGCTCGGCGTCGCCAAGGCCGTGCGCGACGGATCGCGGTTCGACGTGGCGACGTCGGGCGCCATCGTTGTCGGTTACGCCATCCCAGGATTTCTATTCGCGATCCTGCTCATCGTCCTATTCGCGGGCGGGCGCTATTTCGATTTGTTTCCACTGCGCGGCCTGACGTCCGACAACTGGGACGATTTGAGCGCCATGGGCAAGGCGCTCGACTACGCCTGGCACATGGTTTTGCCGGTGACGGCCATGAGCATCGGCGGGTTCGCCTCGTTGACCATGCTGACCAAGAATTCCTTCCTTGATGAGATCAACAAACAATACGTGCTGACGGCGCGCGCCAAAGGTTTGAGCGAGCGCGGCGTGCTGTACGGACATATTTTCCGCAACGCCATGCTGCTGGTGATCGCCGGGTTTCCGGCCGCCCTGATCGGCTTGTTGTTCACGAGTTCGTTGTTGATCGAAGTGATTTTCTCGCTCGACGGCTTGGGGCTGCTTGGCTTTGAATCGACCGTCAATCGCGACTATCCGGTGGTCTTCGGGTCGCTTTATGTTTTCAGCTTGATCGGGCTACTGCTCAATCTCGTCAGCGACATCACCTATCATGTCGTCGATCCGCGCATCGACTTCGAGACGCGCGATGTCTGAAACCGCACAACGACGACCGCGCCTTTCTGCGATCAACCGCCGCCGCTGGGCGAATTTTAAGGCCAACCGGCGCGGATATTTCGCCGCGTGGATCCTCGGCGTTTTGATCTTGATGTCGGTGTTCGCCGAGTTCATCGCCAACGACCGCCCTCTCTTCGTTCAATATGATGGCGGATGGTACGCGCCGGTGCTCAAGGATTATCCTGAGACCACCTTCGGCGGCATTTTCGAGACGCCGGCCGACTACCGCGATCCGTTCGTCGCCGACACAATCACGGCAAACGGACGCATGATCTGGCCGCTGATTCCGTACAGTTACGACACCATCAACTTCAACCTCGACGTGCCCGCCCCGTCGCCGCCATCGGCCGACAATTGGCTCGGCACCGACTCGCAAGGACGCGATGTCCTGGCGCGATTGATTTACGGCTTCCGGCTGTCGCTGGCGTTTGGGCTCGTACTCGCGGTGTTATCGTCGATGGTCGGCGTGGCCGCCGGTGGCGTGCAGGGCTATTTCGGCGGGCTTACGGATTTAATTTTTCAGCGCTTCATCGAAATCTGGACGGGTCTCCCGCAACTTTTCATCCTGATCATCGTCTCATCGATCATTACGCCGGGGTTCGGGACACTCCTGACCGTGCTCTTGCTGTTCAGCTGGACGGCACTGGTCGGCGTGGTGCGTGCGGAGTTCCTGCGCACACGCAATTTCGACTATGTCCGGGCGGCACGCGCGCTGGGGATGAACGACATCGGCATCATGGCGCGGCACATCCTGCCCAATGCGATGGTCGCGACTGTCACGTTCCTGCCGTTCATCCTGGCCGGCGCGATCACCG
>JAGREB010000165.1 GCA_020446775.1 Paracoccaceae bacterium | reverse complement strand
ATGATCAGCTCGCGCTGACCGCGGCCGACCGGGATCAGACTGTCGACTGCCTTGATGCCGGTTTGCACCGGTTCGTGCACCGAACGGCGCGGAATGATGCCGGGGGCCTTCAGTTCGGCGAGGCGGCGTTCGGTCGCTTGAATCTCGCCTTTGCCGTCGATGGCATTGCCGAGACCGTCGACCACGCGGCCGAGCAAACCCTTACCGACCGGAACGTCGACGATGGTGCCGGTCCGCTTGACGATGTCGCCTTCTTTAATGCCGCTGTCGTCACCGAAAATAACGACGCCGACGTTGTCGCTCTCGAGGTTGAGCGCCATGCCCTTCAGGCCGCCGGGGAATTCCACCATCTCGCCCGACTGGACGTTGTCGAGACCGTAGACACGGGCGATCCCGTCACCGACGGCGAGCACTTGGCCGACTTCGGCCGATTCGGCTTCGGTGCCGAAATTGGCGATCTGCTGTTTGAGAATGCCGGAAATTTCTGCGGCGCGGATGTCCATTATCCGACCCCTTTCATGACGAGCTTCAGACGCTGAAGTTTGGATTTGAGCGAGCTGTCGACCATGCGCGAACCGACCTTGACGACCAGACCGCCCAGGATGGCGGGGTCGACTTTGGCGGAGAGCGCGACGGCGCGACCGACGGTTTGCTTGAGCGCGGAGGCCAGAGCATTGGATTGCTGTTCGGACAGCGGCACGGCCGAGGTGACTTCGGCCGACACTTCACCGCGGCGGCGGGCGAGCGTGGCGAGGAACGCATCGATCATGCCGACGAGCGCGAACAGGCGGCGGTTGGCGGCAACCAAGCCGAGAAACTTGACCGTCAACGCGTTGAAACCGGCCTTGGCGGCAATCGCCGCTATGCCCTTGGACTGTTCGGTGCGGGAAATGACCGGACTTTTGAGGAAGCGGCGGAAATCTTCGCTGTCGGCGATCAGCTGTTTGACGCCCTTCAGATCGGCCGCAACGGCGTCGAGCGACCCTTCCTGATCGGCGAGGTCGTACAACGCCGAAGCGTAACGTGCGGCGAGACCTCCGGTCTGCTGACCGACCGAACTGCGGCCGCTCGCCCCTGAGCCGCCTGCCCCTTCCGCTTGCGCCGACACCTGCCGTGAACCCTTCGAAATAATGCCCCGGAGCGTCCTGGCTTGGCGGCCTGATTTGGCGCCGCGCCCGAACCTCTGAAACGAGGATAACCCATTGATTTTAAGCGATTTTGTATACGGTGAATACCGCTGCCGCGATCGCCGGGGCGGGTGGTAGCATACCGCCTATGGCGTTGCAACAGAGTCCGGCCGGGAGCGGTTCGTCCCGCCAGCGCCGCGATCGATCTGGGGGCGTTTTCTGCCCGCCCTTCTAGAAAAAACTATACGGGTCCACGTCGACCTGAATACGCACCGAATTGGGGATTTTGACCTGGTTCAGCCAGTCCGCGATCAGTGGCTGGGGCCGGATATTACGGCGGGTTTTCATCAACAGGCGATGACGGTGCCGCCCGCGCAGCAGCGCCATGAACGCCGGCGCGGGACCGAGGACCTCGATTCCATCGCCCTTTGGGGCGCGACGGGCCAGCGCCTCGCCGGTGGCGCGAACCTGGATTTCGTCGGGTCCCGAGACGATCAGCGCGGTCAGTCGGCCGAAAGGCGGCATTTCCAACTGCCGGCGGGCGTCGGCTTCGCGTTCCATGAAAGCGGAAGGGTCTGATTCGATCAGCGCCTGCATGACCGGGTGATTGGGATCGTGGGTCTGCAACAACACGCGGCCCGGTTTGTCGGCGCGGCCCGCGCGGCCCGCGACTTGATGAAGAAGCTGGTGGGTAGGTTCGGCGGCGCGCAAATCCCAACTCGATAATCCCAAATCCGCATCGACCACCCCGACCAAGGTCAGTTGTGGAAAGTGATGGCCTTTGGCGAGCACTTGCGTGCCGACCAGAATATCGAGGCGGTGTTCGAGGATGTCGCCGATCAGTTCGGCGATGGCGGACGGCCGGTCTAGCGTATCGCTCGCCACCATGCGTACGCGCGCATCGGGCCAGCGCGCGGCGGCTTCCTCGGCAACGCGCTCGATCCCGGGGCCACAGGCGACGAACGAATTCTCCGCGCCGCAATTCGTGCAGTTGAGAGGGCGCGGCGCCGAGTAACCGCAGTGATGGCATTGCAGCCGCCCGGTCAAACGGTGTTCGACCAGCCATGCGGTGCAACTTGGGCAATGCAGCCGATGACCGCAAGCGCTGCACAGCGTGAGCGGTGCATAGCCGCGCCTATTGAGAAATAGGAGCACCTGTTCATGGGCCGCCAATGTTTCGGCGATGGCGGCGACCATCGGCGGCGCCAGCCAGGCACGGCCCCAGGGCCCCTTCTCCGGCTTGTTGGCGCGCATGTCGACCAGTTCGATCTTGGGTAATACCGCCGCGCCATAACGCTCGGGCAGATGAACTTTGTCATAACGCCCGGCGCGCGCATTCAGCACCGTTTCCAGCGACGGCGTTGCACTCGACAGCACCACCGGAACCTTACCTTCGCGCGCGCGCACCACTGCCATATCGCGGGCGTGATAAATGACACCGTCTTCCTGTTTGAAGGCGCCGTCGTGTTCTTCGTCGACGACAAGGATGCCGAGATTGGGAAACGGCAGGAACAACGCCGAGCGCGCGCCGACGACGACGCGCGCCTCTCCGCCCGCGATGGCGGCCCAGGTTTCGCGCCGCGCGCGGCCGGTCAGGTCGGAGTGCCACACGGCGGGCGTGAAACCGAAGCGGCGG
>JAGREB010000164.1 GCA_020446775.1 Paracoccaceae bacterium | reverse complement strand
TTCTTCGGCCATGTTCGGCGGCTTGCCCGCGACGAACTTGGCATAGCGCATGAAGTGCTTTTGCAGATGGAAGTTCAATCTGTGTTGGTACGTTTTACCAATGGTATCGATGCACGCTTTGATGTTTTTATCGCCCGACAGTTGGATCAATTGCTGCGTGGCACCCAAAAGTTTCGAAAAGTCCTGCATCAAATCCGCTTCTTCCGGGGGCGGGTCTGGACTGACCAAGCGGAGCGAGGAATCCATTTGCCGGATGTAAGAGATTGAATCGGCCTCGGAACGATGACGGCCCGCGAGAAGCGCTTGGATCGCGCAAAAGTCCTCGATCACGGGCTCGAATGTCTTGAACTCCATGCGCCGCAAATTCTCGACGATTTGCTTCAGCATGTCGGATCTGTAAACGTTGTACCAAACGGACGAATACGCGGCGTAACCCGCCTTCAACCGCCCCAGTACATTCCCGGCGGAAATATCGTATGGGGCATACATTTGACCGTATCGATACGCCAGTTGCGTGATCGGGCCGCGCAAGTTTGCCGTAATATCTGTCGCGCTGCTTTGCAGCCGGAAGCCCGCCACGCCGCACGAGTGGCTGAGATAGCCGGCATGTTTTTGCAGAAACGCGATCGACCGTTGCAGCGCGCTTGGAAACAGGAAATCGTCGTTGTCCGTCAGCATCGCAAACGGCGTACGGACCCGGGCGGTGACGTCGGCCAATTTCGCCAGGAAGTCGTTAAGCGTCTGGTCGTCGGGATAACGCCGATAGGTATACGACAACGACGGAAACGTGTCCGGATTTTCAAGTAGCGAAGCAAGGCTGTCGCGCACCTCGCCGTCGGCGATCAGGATGTGATGAGGAAACCCCGTGCGATTGGCATGCCACAAATAGCGCAACGTGTGATACGGGCGGCCTTTCAGCGTCAAAATGATGGTAAGGGGCGTTTGCATCATCTGAAGGCTTGGCTTTCAGGCATTCCGAGTGGCTCTTGAAGATAGCAATACCACCGCGTCCGCAACGATCATAGAAAGCCGCCGGCGGCATGACCGGGCCCGATCATCCCAGCCATCCGGAAGGGGGTGCGGCCCTCGCCTTGCCGATAGGCTTCTGCTACAGCGTGTCATACCGTGGCCGGTGGCGCCATGGCACCGGAAAATGCGCTGGGCTAGGTGATTGCCAATGGAATGTCGAGTCTGCGGCGAACCGCTCGCGCCGTTCATGTCATTCGGTCCGATGCCGATCGCCAATGGCTTTTTGGCGCCCCAGGATATTCCGCTTGATACATACCGATTCGAGTTGGCGACCGCGTCATGCAAGCGATGCCGCACGTTTCAGCTCATCGACCAACCGCCGCCCGACAAAATGTTTCATGCGAACTACGCGTTTTTTTCACAGACATCGCGCGTCATGCAGGATCATTTCGAGAACTTCGCTCTTGATATCGCGCAACGCTTACTGGCGCGGCGCGACGACCCATTTGTGGTCGAACTCGGAAGCAACGACGGCATTATGCTTCGCCATATCGCAAAGCGCGGCGTGCGCCATCTCGGCGTCGAACCGTCCGCCAACGTGGCGGCTGCCGCGCGCAACAACGGCGTCAATACGACGAGCGTCTTTTTCGATGCGGAATCGGCCGCGAATATCCGCGAACAGTATGGTCCGGCCGACGTCATCGCCGCCGCGAATGTCATGTGCCACATCGGATCGATCCGCGATGTCGCCGCGGGCATTGCCCTGCTGCTGCGCGACGATGGCGTCCTGATTTTCGAAGATCCGTATCTCGGCGAAGTGATCGCCAAGACGTCCTACGACCAAATCTACGACGAACACGTTTTCCTGTTCAGTCTTGAGTCGGTTCGCGCGATCTTCGGCCCTCATGGCCTATCGGTGATTGATGTCGCGCCGCAAACCACCCATGGCGGTTCGATGCGATACACACTGGGCAAGACCGAACACCATGAAGTTTCGTCCACGGTCACGGAATTGGAGGTCGCGGAATCGCGGCAAGGCCTCGGCGACGATCAAACGTACGACCGCTTTCGGCAATCGTGCGAAGCGTCGAAGGCCGCGCTCAATCGTTTGCTGGGCGAATTGCGCGGCGCGGGCAAGCGTATCGCGGGCTACGGCGCGACGTCCAAAAGCACGACGGTCCTCAATTATTGCGGCATCGGTCCCGAATTGATCGAATTCATTTCCGATACGACGCCGATCAAGCAGGGGAAGGTCACACCGGGAACGCATATCTCGGTCAAACCTCCGTCCTGTTTTTCGGAGCCCTATCCCGATTTCGCGGTATTGTTCGCCTGGAACCACGCGGCCGAGATTATCGCGAAAGAGAAGGCGTTTCTCGAAAGCGGGGGCCGGTTTATCACTTTCGTACCCGAGGTCGGGATGATCCAAGCCTAGCGCGGTCGACAACGCGACATGATCTTTACCAGCTACCCAAAGGCCCAGACCGAGCACTACGCCAAGGAAATCGCGGCGGCAATTTCGCGCGTGTTGGATTCGCCCACTTATATCCTGGGTGAAGAAACGCGGTCGTTCGAAAAAGAATTCGCGGCCTTTTGCGGTGCCGCGGACGCGGTCGGCGTGGCGAACGGCACAGACGCCATCTCGATTGCCTTGCGTGGGTGCGGTATCGGGCCCGGCGACGAAGTCATCACGGTGTCGCATACCGCCATCGCGACCGTTGCAGCCATCGCGGCCGTCGGTGCGACGGCCGTTCTGGTCGATGTCGATCCGGATACGATGGTTATCAATGCAGCCTTGGCCCGTGCCGCCATCGGGCCGAAAACCAAGGCAATCGTCGCTGTTCATCTTTACGGTCAACCGGCACCTATGGACGAATTGACGGCGTTGGCCAAGGAACACGGTCTTGTTCTGGTCGAGGATTGTGCCCAAGCGCATGGCGCGCGGTATCGCGGGCAGCACGTGGGCACATTCGGCCACGCAGGATGTTTCAGTTTCTATCCAACCAAGAACCTTGGCGCCATTGGCGACGGCGGCGCCGTCATTACCAACGATGCGGCGCTTGCAGCGAAAATGCGTCAACTGCGGCAGTATGGATGGGACACCGATCGTGTTGGCCAGAGCGTCGGCGTGAATTCGCGCCTGGACGAGATTCAAGCCGCAATATTGCGCGCGAAACTACCTGGGCTCGCCGGCGACGTGGACCGGCGCCGGCAGATTGCTGACCTTTATGCGCACCTCCTCAAGGACGCTGGACTTCAATTACCCGTCGCCATTCCCAATAGCGCGCATGGATTTAATTTATATGTCGTCCGCATCGCCGGCCGCGATCGCGTGCTGGCCCGCCTTGCCGAGGCCGGAATCTCGGCCGGTATTCACTACGCCGTCCCGGCCCACCGCCATCCCGGATACGCCCACTGTATCCGCGTCGTTGGATCGGGCGGAGCTGGTGCCGATGCCGATGCACTCCCTGAAACTGACCGTATCGCCGCAACTGTGTTAAGCCTGCCGATCTATCCCGAATTGACCGACGCACAGGTCGACAAAATCGCCCAAGCGGTCAAGCAGAGCGTAAGATCGAGCAAATGAGCGCGCGGGATCACGACAATTTGTCAACGCAAGCGGTTGCGTCCGCACGTTCGTATTGGCACGGCGTGTATTCCTCGTTTGAGGAAGCGCAAGGGTCGCGAGATGTTTTCGACGGTCAACACTGGCGCGAACGCTTGGTCGAAAAATTTCCACTTCACAGCGGCGCCGCCCAGTCCACGCCCGATCCGATCAAACTGACGGATGCGCGCCTGAAGCAAGTCCTGGAAACGGCGATCGACTCACGTTCTGGCGACGCGCGCGATTTCCCCATTCGGATTCTCGATTTTGGCGGTGGAATCGGCGCAACATACGCCAAAATTCGTTCAAACGTCGGCAAGGCAATTCGTCTGGATTACCGCGTTGTGGAACGCCCTTCGATTTGCCTGGAAGGAAGAAGCCAGTTCCGTGGCGATGATGAAATCAAGTTTTTCGATTCTTTGGCCTCGGCTGCGGCTTCGATTACGTCCATCGACCTCGTTCTCGCGGCAAGTTCCCTACATTATGTGTCCGATTGGCAAGGTCTGATCGCGCAATTCGCATCGCTGCGCCCGCGCTGGCTTTTGTTGATCGACATCCCCGCCGGAAATATTCTGGCGTCTTTCGTTACCTTGCAGGAGTATTTCGGGCACAACATCCCCGTTTGGTTCTGGCGCCTGGACGATCTAATCGCGTGTTGCGCGCGGCATGATTTCGTCGCGGTATCCCGCGAAATGAACGGACCAAGTCACGCGAACCTCGAAAAGCTACCCATGGACGGGTTGCCGGAAAACTTCAGAATTCAGGGCTTTTGGAATCTATTGTTCGAGCCCTCAAAATCTCATTGCCAATCGGCAGGTGCTTAATGTTCGACCGCGAAGATTTCGAACGGACGAAACGTAAAAATGCGCATGAACAGGCGGACGACCAAGCCTTTGCCGGGATCGTCAAGGATTTCGTCGTCAGGTCCGATCAATTCGGTTACGCGTATCAATGGACGTGGCTCGGATTGCCGATCATCCAAATGCCGTCAGACATCATTTGTACTCAGGAAATCATTTGGCAATGCAAACCAACCGTCATCATTGAAACAGGAATCGCCTGGGGTGGTTCAGTTGCCTTGTATGCATCGCTCTTGGAGTTGCTGGGCCGCGGAACCGTTGTGGCTGTAGATACCGTATTACCGGAATCGAATATCCGTGCGATCAAAGACCTAAAATGCGCTAAGCGCGTGGAGTTGATTGAAGGCTCGTCGATCGACCCCAGCGTCATTGGACGCGTCAAGGGCTTCATCAAACCGGACGACAAGGTCATGGTGCTGCTCGACAGCAATCATACACATGAGCATGTCTTGGCCGAGCTTCGCGCCTATGGTCCGCTCGTCTCCAAAGGCCAATACCTGATCGTATCGGACACGATTGTCGAACACATTCCTACGCAAACCCATCGACCGAGGGCATGGGGGCCGGGCAACAATCCGGACACGGCCCTTCGGGCGTATCTCGATGAAACCGATATCTTTGAGGCGGACGAGTACATAAACTCCAAATTGGGACCAACGTTCAGCCCTGGCGGTTACCTCGTCCGCAAGGGATAAGCACAACCAGCCGCACCAGGAACGATTTGACGAAATGAGCGCAGGCCAACAATTGCCGATGGCTGGGCCGTGGATCACAGAGCACGAAGAGCGCGTCGTGCTCGATGCTCTGCGAAACGGATGGTACGGAAAGAACGCCTATTATTATTGCGAACTATTCGAAGCTGAATTCGCCAAGTATCACGATCGCGCCTTCGGGCTTATGACGCCCAATTGTACGACGGCCCTGCACCTCTTGCTGGCCGGCCTGGGGATCGGACCCGGCGACGAAGTGATCGTTCCGGATTGCACTTGGGTCGGATCTTCAGCGTGCATCACGTATCAGCGGGCGACAACGGTCTTTGCCGACATCGATCCTCATCATTGGTGTATTACGCCACAGGCGCTCGAGCGCGCTATTACACCGCGTACCAAAGCGGTAATTGTCGTCGATCTTTACGGCAACATGCCGGATTGGGACGGACTGCTCGAGGTCGCGCGCAAACATAACATCCTCGTCATTGAAGATGCTGCCGAAGCGCTTGGTTCCAAATATAAGGGAGTTCGCGCGGGCAAGTTCGGCGTTGCCTCGACGTTTAGCTTTCATCGCACCAAGACGATCACAACGGGCGAAGGCGGCATGTTGCTGATCGACGACGCCAGCCTCTACGAACGATGCAAATTTTTGCGCGATCACGGCCGCAAACCGGGGACGTATTACAATTACGAAGTCACGTTCAAGTACATGCCGTTCAATCTCCAGGCGGCGCTTGGATACGCTCAGTTCCAACGGATCGATGAGCTGGTCGGCAAAAAGCGCTGGATCTGGAACTGTTATCGCGAGCGTCTATCGGACATTCCCGATATCGCGCTGAACCCCGAACCGCCGAACACGGTAAACGGCGTGTGGTGTACGGCCGTCGTATTTGGAAAATCCCACAACATGACCCGCGACAAAGCCATGCATGAACTCAGCGAATACGGCATGCCGTCACGGCCATTCTTCTATCCGTTGAGTTCGCTTCCCGCTTATGGCTCACGTGGTGAGACATACCAGGACATAAATCCCGTCGCCTACGATGTTTCAGCGCGTGGAATAAATTTGTCTTGCGCCCTCAACCTCACCGAGGCTCAAATCGACGCGCAATGCGACGCCTTAAAACGCATCTTGCGCCGATGACCAATTTTCCAACCGGCGGCACCGCTCCCAATGTCATCCGCAACCGTTAACGAGATCGAGCTCCTGCCATGCCCCAGTTTTTCTGCGGATAATGGCACGGTTTTTGTGTTTGAATCCGCCGGACCAAAAGCCACCCAGGCATCCGTACCCTTTCAAGTCTCCCGCGCGTTCGTTGTCCAGACTGAAACGGCAACCGAACGCGGACACCATGCCCACAAGTCCTGCCGCCAGTTCGCGGTCGCTCTCAGGGGTTCTTGCCGCATGCGCTGTTACGACGGGACCGAATGGCGTGAATTTTCTTTACGGGATCCCGCCACGGGATTGTTGATCCCGGCAGGAATTTGGACGGAGCAACACTACGGCGACAACAGCACGCTTCTTGTGCTCTGCGATCTGCCGTATGCCGAGGCCGACTATATCCGGGACTACGCCGAATTCGTCCGCTACCGTCAAGGGAGCACGGTGTCCAAGTGACTCGGCCACGATCATTCCTCATTACCGGTGCGCTCGGTCATATCGGGTCGTATTTAATTCGCAAATTCGCCGAACACTATCCCGCGTGCAAATTGACGCTCGTCGACAATATGTCGACCCAGCGTTTTGGATCGCTGTTCAATTTACCGCGCAGCGCGTCGTTCGCTTTTTTTGAGCAGCCGGTCGCGGAAATCGATCTCGATGCTCTATTGCGCGATTGCGATTCCGTTATTCATCTTGCGGCAATCACCGACGCGACCAACAGTTTCGCCAATCGCGACGCGGTCGAACAAAACAATTTCTCCGCGACTGAATTCGTTGCCTTGGCCTGCGCGCGCGCCGGGATACCACTTTTCTATCCGTCATCCACCAGCGTCTACGGAACGCAAGAAAGCGTCGTCGACGAAAACTGCCGGGAAAGCGAACTCAAGCCGCAAAGCCCCTATGCGGAAACCAAACTGCGCGAGGAGCGGCGCATCCAAGAACTCGCGCAAACCCACGGCTTGCGCGCCGTCATTGCGCGTTTCGGCACGATCTTCGGTATCTCGCCGGGCATGCGGTTCCACACCGCCATCAACAAATTCTGCTGGCAGGCGGCGACTGGGGCAGAGCTGACCGTATGGAGTTCGGCCTATGACCAGAAACGCCCATATCTTGCGCTCGATGATGCGTACCGGGCGATCGCATTTTTTATCGACCGGGAACTCTGGGACGGCCGCGTTTATAATGTCGTCACGTCGAATCACACCGTGCGCGACGTAATTTCACGAATTTCCGCCCGCGTTCCCGATTTGCAGGTTAAATTTGTCGATGTGCCGATCATGAATCAGCTGTCTTACGAAGTGCGAAACACGCGGTTGGACAGCCTTGGATTTGAATTCCTTGGATCGCTCGACCGCGGCATTGAGGATACACTGAAGCTCCTCGGAAACCTGAAATGCGCGCGCTAACCGTGCGGTAACGATACGGCTATTTGTGATATTCCATGATCGAACCACTCCGCGCCGAATTGATGGCGCAAATCGGAATAACGGAATGGACCGTGATGGTATAACTAGTCGTTCCGTATCAATTCGCGCTTACGAATCTATAAGCGATGGCCGTGGGTAGCGTTGAAAGCGATTGCCAAGCAGAGGAAACTGAAAAATGAATATCTTGGTGTTCGCCACAAAAGATGTCGGCCTCGAATGCTTGGCATTTCTGCTCGATAAATTTCCTGACGATCAATACACGATCGTCATTGGTCCGCCCGGGGAAAATCGGCTTGCGAAATATTTGGCGGCGAAGGGCCGGCCTTTCATGACGGCGGGCCCCGAAGCAGATGAAAAAATTTCGCAGCAACCGCATCAATATTACGATTGGTTATTGAATTTATGGGGTAGCCAAATCCTGCGTGCCCCAGTGCTAACGCGAGCGAAAAAGTCGCTTAACATTCACCCAAGCCTGCTTCCGCTTGGAAAGGGCCGCGATCCGGTTGTTTGGGCATTGCGCAATTTGGAACCCGCAGGTGTTACCTTGCACGCGATCAGTCCCGGGGTCGATGAAGGGCCGGTGTGGTATCAAGAACAGGTTCCTTACAACCTGCCGACGACAGGCGGAGAGCTCTATCGAAAAGTCATTGCCCGATGCAAGGCCTGCTTCATCGAGCAGTGGCCGATGCTGCGTACGTCAGAAATCGAACCCAAACCTCAGGCAGAAATGCCCGATCAAAACGGGGTTCAAACGAGAAAGCGGAAAGACTTATTCGCCGATCAAATCCTCGATGCTGACGCGCACCCTGAAAGCCGGGACGTGATCCTCAGGCTTTTGGCGCATGATTTTGGCGACGACTATCATCTAAAGGTCAAGTTGGCGGGAAAAAGTTTTGGGGCACGGTTGCTGATAACCCCGGACCATTCGCAACCGCCGCCGGATTGAACACCATCGGAGATGGCCAAGAAGGTTGCTACAAGCCGGTTTGACTACGGATTAATTCAACCCTGCCCGTCTCAGCGTAAGCGCGCGCGTAAACTCAACCCCAACCCCGTTATTCTTTCACCTCCAGCAGGTCGAAGCGAAAATAATCGCGGTCCGCGACATAATTCTGGACGCGCGCGCTGACTTGATCGAAGGACAGCCGGCGCCACAGAAGAATCCCCGGCGGATTGTCGTGCTCGTAGGCCATCAACGCCTCGATCCGAGAGATAAGCTCCGGCCGGGTTCGCGACTGACGGGCCTCGTTCAACAGCGGCATCAGGTCGCGGTCGCAGTAATGCGGATTTGTCCAATCGCACGACCGCGTCGTAAAGGCGCCTAACGGGTCGTAGCCCTGGATCCCAGTGACAAAGGCGCGGCTTCCCCAATCGCCGGAAAACAGCCGTTCCATGAATGCCGCGTAAGTGATCGACCGCAGCTCCATGTCGACACCCATGGCGGCAAGGTCGGCTGCAACCCGCTGGTATATGGCGACGTCCGATCCCGAGCCGCTCACGAAGACGGTCGGCACCTTTAGTCCCTGCGCCCAGCCTGCGTCTTCAAGCAGCACGCGCGCACGGTCCGGATCATACGGATAAGACGCAAGCGATGTGTTGTAGCCGACCGCATCTTCGTGCGTGAACTGGGTCGCCGGTTTGGTGGCGTTATGAAGAAATACGCCGATCAACTGTTCCTTGTTCACCGCGTAGTTCAACGCGCGCCGAACGCGGACGTCTTTTAACGGGCCATCGCCGACGGCGACGAACTGAAAAAACTGCACCATAGTGCTGGTTCGCGGTACAAGCCGGCTGCCGTCCGCCGCCGCGCCATCGAAGGTTTCGCCCGAAACATCGAGCGCGATGTCGGCGCTGCCCGACAACAGCGCCATTCCGCGTGCAGTCTGATCTTGAACGGCACGGATGACAATCGCGGGAACATGCCCCTTTCGGCGTGCCCGTTCGTTGGGAACCAATTCGACGCTTTTGGTTTCCCACGCTTTAAGTTGATACGGCCCGGTGCCGATGGGTGCCGCGGCGAAATATTCGACACCCTTTTTCCATTGATTCGGTTCGGGGATTGGAAGAGACGCTACGTGCACGGGCAGGATCGGGTCGATCACGCGGGTCTCGAAGACAACCGTGAGTTCGTCCCGCGCGGAAACATTGGCGACCTTTTCGCGAATCAAACGTCCGGACAGGCGGTCGTGCGGGGCTGGGTCGCCCAGCAGATAGTCAACCGCGGTGATGACCGCGTCGGCGTTAAACGGCACGCCATTCGAGAACTCAACGTTTGGACGCAAATGAAAAACCCAGGTTGTCGGCCCTTCCTGCGTCCAGTCCGTCGCCAATTCCGGTTCAACCTTTCCGCCGCCCTCAATTCTGAGAAGCTTTTCGAACAGCGCGTGGTTGATCAGCCCCGTCGGCAGCGCCGAATAACTGAACGGATCCCCGTAGGTTTCGGGAAGCGCCTGGACGACAATTTGCAGCGGCGCCGCGAACGCGCGCGCCGTCAGAAGCAAGAGGCCTATAAACAGAAATCGCCGCACCATGATCGGTTTGCCGGGCCTTGATTTGCGCTTTGAGTTTCGTGCGCAGCACAACGCGCGCGCGACATCGGAGCTATAGTACGGCAAAACGTGTCGGGAGCGCGGCGGTGATCGAGCCCGCTGATCGGCATTCGGTCATATCCACGGATGCGCGTGCCGCAAGGCTCCCACGCTCTCCCCCATGGGACAGGCCGCCCGGAATGGGTATATTTGGGGTGCGGGCGTTTTCCAACGCATCTAAATGCTTTCTCACCAGCCGAGTCCGATGATGAGCGAAAAAGGAATTATTAAAATCAACAAACTCTTGCCGAACTCCATCATGACGTTGGAGCCGCAGCGGAGTTTCATCGATTATTATCGGGTCTATGGCGACCGGCTCGCCATGCATTACGAGAACAATGGAGTAATTTTGCTCCCCTTCGCGCCGATCGATCTCGATCTGGAAATCTTCCAAATCCTTCAGCTTCCAGACGCCTGGAAGAAGCCCGGCGGCGAAGCCAATGCTTCTCCGTTGTTTAAGCCGCTATACCAACGTACGGGCGACAAATTCAGCGTCGACACGACGCACCCGTTGCTATTCGTGGCGGGTGGGGATGTCGCGTTCGCACAATACTTGCAATCGCAAATGACTTCGGTGAATGCGCAGTTTATGGCGGGATTGCAGCATCTATTTCCACTGTATCGGCTACCGCCCAATCCAACGATCACGTGGCGATTCACGGTGTCGGAAAATGAGATCGGGCATTTGGACGAATTTGCACGAAATCGGCCCTATACGCCGGAGCTGCGAAAACGACAGCGGATGAAGGCGTTCTTCAATGTCGATACGAAACCGCGCGCGTGGCGAATCTCGTATGACATTCCCACATTCCTGAAGGTGATGAAGGACAAGCTGCCGCAACGCCTGCCGCCGGACACGAACATCCTCAGCGAAGTCATCAATCGCACCGGACTATTGACCGAGTGCCCGTGGCACGAAGTCAGCTATCCGCAAATGTCGTTAATCATTGCGAACGGCGAGTCTGTGGCTCACCAGGTTTTGTTCGGAAGACGCGTGATTGGATATGAAGCCAATTTTCTGGCCGAAGACATGATCGAACCCGAAAAGGCCGCGCGCAGCGCGGTCGCGAAGTGGATCACCGATGCCGGATTGGAAGTCGACGACGACCCCAATCCGCGCGGGGATAAATACGTGGCGACGGGTTCAATGTATCAGACATCTTGATTGTACGCCGCGACTCATCAAAAACCGTGTGAATCGTTACTTTTTCTTGCTGGCCTTTCGCTTTGTCTTTCGTCGTCCGGCTACCCGAGCGATACGAGCCGATTTACTTGATTTGCCTGAAGATAGGCTGGTCGCGTTCGAGTTTCTTCCGCGAAAAGATTTTCCGTAAGACGGCGGTGGTTCTTTTGCCATTATAGCCTTCGTAAAATTCAAACCCTATTGAGGCTTTGGAGGTTCTGGCCTCGGTTGTTCTCTGATTGGTATTGGCGGCGCTGGGGTGGGTGGAGCCGGTTTTGCCATTTGAAACTCAATTGTGAGTGGTAGTTCAAACTCAGATTATTAATAATACAAACATAATATTCAATAGGACGCCGCGTATGGCTGAGAACATTAATATTAACTGGCAAAAAGTTCCCGTAGAAAAGGCGAGAGAAATTTTACGTATTTCAGAAAAATATATAGAGAATCAAAATCTTAGACTTCAACAAGCAGAGGCTCGGGCTTTGGGCATCGCGATTGTTACCGCGCCCTATTCGCTTGCGGTATTCGGCGCAAGCTGGATTCTGCTAACTGGTAATCCACCACGCGTGATTTTGGGTTCCATTTTGTTGGGCGTTGGCGTTGCATTACTTTCGAGCGCCATTATATCAATTAGTACAGTTCTTCCGGGCATGTTCTATGTCTCCGGGAACACGCCTGAAAACTTGCTCGACAAAAATGATTTGGAAGAGAGAAATTTTGCCGAATTGATCGGCGAATACGTCGTCTTTATTCAAGGCGCAATCAGTAACAACCTTAACGTACTTCAATCTCGAGCGGATCGGATTCGGCTCTCAATTTATTGCATTATTGTGGGCGCGCCTCTTTTGGCGATCCTATTCTGTTTTATCGGTTGGGTATTTTGGAGAATGTAAGTCCGCCCTATTAGTCGATTTGCTTCGCGTCCGGGCAGGTTTGGCGGATCGTCGCCTTCAAATCCTCAACGGCTTGTTCCGGAGTCGCGGCGTTCCATTTGACGGTGAGGTGGTGATTCGTATCGAAGTGGGGACGGGTCTTTTCGTTGTCGAATACGTCCGCCCGACAAGTGTATATGACCGGCTTCCCAAGACCTTCGGCGTAACCAGCTTCCCAATATGCGCCGTTGTTGTGGTGCGTTAAATCTGCCACCAGAAAACGCGCGGCGCGTATATCCACCCTGATTTTGTCATCGATCAAACCGGCCTTGCGGTTGTCCCCCACGGTTTGCAGCGTGAACCCGGTTTGCAACACTGCAGGCTTGAAGTGCTTCTCGAGCATTGCATCCAGTTCAATATCGCCGAACTTCATCGCCATGAACGCACGAGTGCCGGATGGTGCCCCACGCTTCAACTCTTCGAACCGCTGCCAGCCGCGAAGAGTGAGTTTCAGATGAGCATGACCGCCCATCGTGACCGGGCCATCCACCAAATTCAGGCTCAAAGCGCTTTGAACAACAAAAATCAGACCGTCAGGCGTCTTGGTCCCAATCAACGTCGAGTGTCCGTTTGGCTCAACTGGGATAGTGTGTCCCGGCCCCTTGCAATTGTTACCTATGAACACCACCAAGTTATCCAATTGCTCCATTGGTGTTGGGTAATCGCCCGCCACAATTGCATCGATTTGCTTTGAAGAAGGATACGGACGCGCGTTGTTAATGCGCATCTTGTGAATGAAGTGGCTGACCAACCTCCGCTTATCTGGATGACGATCAAGATGGTTAGGCACCACTACGGTATCTGTGCGAGTCAATTCAAAAATGCCGCAATTTGGACACTCGTAAATAAATGAATCGCGCCCACCTTCTGAGTACGTGAGCTTCGGAAGCCTTGCGTTACAGATTGCACAATTGGATTGGCCGCTAGACATATTTCCACCCCCTCAAATCACGTCCCATCGACGTTCAATCAATCGTCGTGGATCACGTTCGCTGTCATTACATGCGTTTCCATTGGTCGTCGTCCCGCACGAAAACAGGACCAACGAATATTGACTTGCACACGTGGGGATGCGGTGGGGAAAAGAAGTGGCGAGGCGGCTCGATTTTCGGGCCGCTTCTCAAACCACTGATATGAATCAGAAAAATGGAGCGGGCGAAGGGATTCGAACCCTCGACCCCAACCTTGGCAAGGTTGTGCTCTACCCCTGAGCTACGCCCACTCTGTAGCTTTTCGGCTGGTGCAGATGGCTGCGGACCGTGGGTGAGGCGCGCGGTTAGCACCGGCG
>JAGREB010000163.1 GCA_020446775.1 Paracoccaceae bacterium | reverse complement strand
TGCGCGTCTCGATAACCCGGTCGACTTCGAGGCCCTAGACGACCAGCCGGTCGATCTGGTGTTTCTGCTTCTGGAGCCGGAGGTCGCCGGCGCCGATCATCTCAAGGCGCTGGCGCGTGTGTCGCGCCTTCTGCGCGATGCGTCGACGTGCGAAAAATTGCGTGGCGCCACCAGCGCCGACAGCATCTACATGCTGCTCACGCAATCGGAAGCCAAAGCGGCCTAACGCTTTTCCGCCCTCTCTTCAGACATCCGCGACGCCCACTCTGGCGTTTTTTTTATGCCTTGGCCGATCTCCCGCGCGCCGGTAAACGGCGGGAACCGCAACGACCTATCCCGCGACTTATCCATTGACCGGGCCGGTGAACCAATCGATCCTGATGGCCATGAAAACGATCAAACTTGCAGTGGTTCTGTGTGCCCTCGCCGCGCCGGCATTGGCGCAACCGCAAACCGGCAACGATCCCTTGCTGGAAATCTGCTCCGGATTTCTGGAGCAAAACAGCTTGAAAGTATCCGGCGACGCTGCGCGCCTGTGCAATTGTCTGGTGCGTGAAGTGAAAGGCAAGCTCAGCCGTTCGGAAATGGAAACCTACGATGGCTTGAACGCGCAGAGCCGCCCGTTGCCGCCGGCCCTGCAAAATAAGATCTCAAATATCGCGATCCAGTGCCTGACCGAGGCGCAATAGCGCCCCGTTAGGTACGATGTCCAATCAGTTGCCCGCTCAAACCGCCGCCCAGCCGGATCAACCGCCGCTCGAACGCAAAGGTCTGATGCCGATCGCATTGTCGCTCGGTCTTGGCGCGCTCGGCGGTGGGATTTGCGAACTTTTGCATGTGCCGCTTGCGTGGATGCTGGGCCCGATGGTGATCAACATCTTCGCCTCGGTGCGGGGCTGGCCGGTATTGATTCCCTACGGAACGCGTATCGCGGTGTTATGCGCCGTCGGGGTGTTTCTGGGCGGATCATTCAGCCCCGACATGATCGAGCGCGCGGCCGACTGGGCGCTTAGCCTGTCCCTGATGTTCGTGTTCGTACCGCTCATTACCTACATCTCCTCGCTGTATTTTAGCCGGGTCGCAGGTTTCGACTGGACGACGGCAGTGTTTTCGGGCGCGCCCGGCACTTTGACGGCGATGGTCGTAGTCGGCGGCGATGCCGGCGCCGATGAGCGGTTGATCGCGTTGACACAAGGATTGCGCGTCGTCTTTGTGGTCATGTTGATGCCGTTGCTGGTGTCGTTCGTGTTGTCGGCGAACATGATCGAAGCATCGGTCCTGCCCGAAGGCGGGCCGTTCACATGGCGCGACGGCGCTTTGCTGAGTGCTGCGGCATTGAGCGGATACGCCATGGCGCGAATCTTCAGTCTTCCGTCGGCGGCGATGACCACCGCGATGCTGGTCGCCGCGGCGCTCTATTTGGGGGGCGTGGTCGATTATCGGCCGCCCGACGCCTTGTTATGGGTGTCGTTGTGGATTCTCGGGTCGTCGATTGGGTCGCGGTTCTCGACCGTGACGGCCGCGACGTTTTTCCGGGTGTCGAAACATGCCGTGGTGGCCACGGGGCTGATCATTTGCCTGTCGGCGTTGTTCGCGCTGTTTGCGGCATGGTTGACCGATACGCGTTATCTGACGGCGCTGATTTCGTTTACACCGGGCGGCGTCGCTGAAATGTGCTTGATCGCGATTGCCTTCGACATCGATCCGGCCTTCGTTGCCGTGCATCATCTGATGCGCATCGCGATCCTGGTGACGGCTGTCCCCTTCGCCGTCCGCGCGTTGTTTCCAAAAGGCAAAGTTCACGGGTAGGCGGCTCTCCGACGTTCGCGCTGGGCCCTCGCGTGACCCAGGTCCTCAAACTCCCAAGTTTTTGTTTCTTAAAGCCCATCGTGGGACGTCAGGAATCTTTACAATTGCCCCGGCGGCCTGCGTTCAAAAATAACTTTTTGATTCAATGAGATAGCTGAGGAAATACAACTTAAAAATGTATTTTAATGAGAAACACCGACACAATTTTTTACAATTCCGCGTTCAGCCGCCTAACGCATCGCAATAATACATTGAAATATAACATTTCTCTGAATCTGGCACGCCGTTTGCAAGGATTAGGGCACCTAATTGTTGCTCGATGGGAGTGCCGCACATGAAACGCTCAATCTTCGCCCTGGCGCTGGCCGTTTCCGGAATCACGGGGTCGGCGGCGAATGCCACCACGATCCTCTACAACGACTTCAGCAGCTTGGCGGGGCTCCAGGTCAACGGCGTGACCAAGTCGATCCACGGTTGTGCCGGATCCGGTGACGGATCCACGTGCGGCGCGGTTACGGATTTCGCCGGCAACAAAGTCCTGCGGCTGACCAACAACTTGAGCCAATCCGGCAGCGCGTTTTCCACCGCAGCCGTATCGCTGGCCTCCGATGCTTCATTCAGCACGTCGTTCCGGTTCCGTTTCTCGGATATCCAGAACACCGGCGCCGATGGCATCGTGTTTGTCGTGCAGACCGTGTCCAATACCGCCGGCGGAAGCGGCGGCGGGATCGGCTACGCCGGTCTTGGCAACAGCGTCGGCATTGAATTCGACAACTGGAATAACGGCGGCGGCGACGGCAACAGCGACAACCACGTCGGCATCGACCTCAACGGCAGCGTGAGCTCGGTGGCGCTGACGAACAGTCCCTACGTCCTGGATTCGGGCGTGCCGCTGACCGCATGGATCGATTACAACGGCGCCACGGACTTGCTTGAAGTGCGGTTGTCGAACAACAACACCCGTCCGGTTGCCGCGCTGTTGTCCTACACGGTCGATCTGGTCACCACACTCGGCGTTACCGACGCGTTTGTCGGCTTCACCTCGGGCACCGGCGCCGCCGGCGCCGATCACGACATCCTGGCTTGGCAGTTCAACAGCACGTTCAATCCGATCAATGAAATCGGCGACGTGCCGGCGCCGGGCGCGCTCGCGCTGCTTGGCTTGGGCATGTTGGGCGTCGGCGCATTCCGCCGCAAGCGCATCTGATCCGGGACGTTCCGGCCGTCAGCTAAACGGCCGCCGCGCGGCCTTTCACGATCGCACCGTGGGCTGCACAACAGCCAACGGTTCTACCGCGCGTCCCACAACGCGAACGCCGCCGTGTCTTCGGGCAAGAGCGCGGGCGAACCGCCGGTTTGAGGGCGTTGGCGTTCTTGAATTCCGAACAGGTGCCCCTCGGGGTCGCAATAGTATTCGATCCAACCGCCGGGGACTTCCAGGCTATTGACGGTACGCACCTCGCGCACGGCGAAGTGCGCCTTCATGCCGACCAAGTCGTGTACGCGCAAAACCCAGGTATCGGTGACGTTTGCGCGATCGTTTGGGGGATCGCGCCGTGTGCCGCCTGCGCGCAGCTCGAGAATGCATGACCCGCCGAGATAGAACGACGCCCGTTCGCTCGATGGTGCGCCGATCGGGTCGAGACCGACACAATCGCCGTAAAACCGCGCCAGGGTCATCGGATCGGAAACTCTGACCCGCACGCAGGTCAGTCCCTGCACCGCCGCCGACATGGCCGGCATGGCCTGTGCGGTGGGATGAGGATTGCGCCACTGATGCTCGGCGAACACGTCGTGCGGCTGGGTCGAAGCCGGATCGGCCTCTCGTAGCCCGTACACATGGCCGAGCGGATCGGCCATGGTCACGGTGCGCAAACTGCCCTCGGTCTCTTCGCCGATGATTTTCGCGCCGGCGCCTTGGGCTTTGGCGACGGCATCGGCAAGATTGCGCGACCGGAACAGCGGCGTGCATTCGGTCTCGGCCGGATCGGGGCTGGGCGGCTCGCCGCCAAGCGAGAGTTCGAACACGCTGAAAGTCCCTGCGCGCAACATCACCGTCTTGGCGTCGGCGGTCTCGATGCGGCGCAATTCCGGCAATCCGATCGCCGCCGTGTAGAACGCGGCCAAGGCGACGGGATCGCTCGAGCGGCGCACGAACCATCCCAACCCTTGAATTCCATCGCGCATCAATCAGCCTCCGCAATCTGCACCCGACCTAATCCTTGAATAACCTCGCGGGCCAAACGGCGCTTCAGTCGGTTTCATGGGAAGTCTAGCGAAGCCGCCCGCAGCCTCCTAGCAACTAACGGTCGGTGTTGCGCACCGGCATCTTAACGCAGTGGCAAATGTCACACCTTTACGCCTGCGTCGTGCCCCGCGTAATACTGTGTCGGGCCATGCCGATCCTCAAACCGCCAGCGTCTTTTTCCGCTACCGTTCCGGTATTGATCGCCGGGGCCGGGGCGTGCGGCATGACCGCCGCGCTGGCTGCGCGCGATGCCGGCGCCGACGTGCTGATCCTGGAAAAAGATTCCTTGCCCCAAGGCACCACGTCGATGTCACAAGGCACCATGTGCGCCGCCGGAACGCGCGCGCAGAAGGCCGCCGGCATCGACGATCATCCGGACATTTTTTTCAACGACGTCATGACCAAGGTGAACGGCAAGACCGATCCCGAATTCGTGCGCACCGTTACGCGCGAAGCGGCGCCGACCGTCGACTGGCTCGACGCCGACCACGGCATTCCATTTGCTGTGGACACCTCGTGGCGCGGCCTCGGTCATTCGGTGCAACGCCTGCACGCGCCGCCGGAAAAAAACGGGCAAGAGTTGATAGGCTACCTGTCGCAAGCGGTCGAACGCGCCGGGGCCGACCTGCTCACCAACGCGCATGTGACGGATGTGTATGCCGATGACGACGGGCGTGTACTCGGCGTGCGCGTTACGCGGCCCGACGGAAGTTTCGAGGACATTGGCTGCAACGCGCTGGTGTTGGCGACCTGTGGCTATGCCGCCGATCCCGAGATGATCCGCACCTACATTCCCGACATGGCCGGTGTGCGCACGTTCACGTGGGAGAACTCGCGCGGCGACGCCGTCAAATGGGGTTTGGCTTTGGGTGCGGCTGTCGCCGACATGAGCGCGTTCCAGGGTTACGGCGCCTTGGCCGATCCGCAGATGCTGTTGTTCAACTACAATTACGTCATCGACGGCGGCATCATGGTCACCAGCGAAGGCCGGCGTTTCTCGAACGAGGTCGCCGACGTCTCGGGCCAAGGCGTCAACGTCATGCGCCAGCCCGGCGGCATTGCGTTCATGATCTACGACCAAACCCTGCACGAACGGCACAAGCATCTTTACGAAACGCGTCAGGCGCTGGCCGTCAACGCCGTCAAGTTCGCCGACACGGCGGACGGTTTGGCGCGCGCGCTTGGCATCGATGCGGCGGCATTGAACGCAACGCTCAAGCAACTGGAAGACATCAAGGCCGGTACACAACGCGATCCGCTCGGCCGCGATTTTACCGGCACGCATCCGCTGGCGCCGCCGTACGCGGGCATTCGCGTCACCGGCGCGCTTTATCACACCCAAGGCGGGTTGGTGGTGGATCACAACGCACAAGTGAAACGCACCGATGGCGGCGTGCTACCCAATCTCTTCGCCGGTGGCGGCGCGGCGCGCGGCATGTCCGGCCCGACCTGTTCGGGTTATATCCCAGCGGCGGGCTTGTGCATGGCGATGACGCTGGGCCGCCTCGCAGGACGTGGCGCGGCAACGCTCGCGCGAAAATAACAAAACTTCAGCGCCCCGGGGCGATGTTCTGGCCGCGCATGCGGAACATGATGGTGAACGTATGGCCGGCGCTCGCGACCGGCTCGCCGTTCTTGAGGACCGGCGTGAAGCGCCATTTGAGGAAGCTCTCCAGCGCGGCGTTGTCGAACACGTTCGGCGGGGTCGCGGTTTTCACCTTGGCGCTCGTTACCTTGCCAGTCTGATCGATCGCATACTCCAGCGTCACGTCGCCTTCGACGTTGCGGCGGAATTGGTCGGGCGGATAGCGCGTGTCGGCGCGGTAAACCGGCTGCGGGTCCTTATTCATGTCCATCTCGATATCGCGCGAGATGGCGAGCGCATGTTTGGCCGCCGTGTCGGGATCGCCGGTTTCCTCGGCGAACTTGATCGCCAGCGTGCGGCGCGGTTGTAGTTTGCGCTCCGATTGTCCGGCACCGAGGCGAAGGGTGATTTCGCGCCCCAGCGCCTTGACCGCGCTGCGCTTGTCGCCCAACTCCGTGTAACCTTCGGAGAGCGCCTGAGCGAAATACAACGTGTCGCCGCTTTTCGGGCCCTGCACCTGGAGCGACAAGGACAAAGCCTTCTCGGCCTTAACGACGATGTCCTTGAAATTTTTTTCGCCGTAGTCGACCTGGATCTGTGCCTTTAGAGACTTGATCTCGCCTTCGGGCCCTTCGCACGCTGTCAGCAGCGGCAGGGCCAATGCCGCGCCGCCCAGCATCACGGCGCGTCGCGCTTGTCCTACCACTGTGGCGCGGCGCGCCTGTCCTAACCTCACGGCGCGTTGCGCCGGCACGGAAATCGCCATCGTGCGCTTCTCCCCTCTGTGCGGTTCGCAGACCGCCGGACAGTCGGCGACCCTATCGGGGAATTGCAACCAAACGGTTAAGACGGGCAGCGAAAACGCCAGCGAAAACCGAGGCGAAATCAGCGGATGGCGTTGAAGCTGTCGAGGTCGACGCGCGGCGAGAAATATGCGTCCTTGGCCGGTTCTTCGCGGCATAGATCGGTGGTCAGATACTTTTTGTTGGAATCCGGCAGGATGGTCGCAACCGTCGCCTTGTCGCCCAATTCCTCCACCAATCGCATGGCGCCCAGAACATTGGCGCCCGACGAGATGCCGACACCCAGCCCAAGGGTCCGTGACAGCGCCTGTGCCATCAGGATGGCGTCGCCGTCCCACACGTCGATCACCGCGTCGAGTTGTTTGAGGTCGCAAATGGACGGGATGAATTCATCCGAGATTCCCTGGATACGGTGTTTGCCGACCTTGTGGCCCGTCGTTAGCGTCGGAGAGTTTGACGGTTCGAGTGGATGAACTCTTACGTGCCGTCCGTCACGGCGCAGAAACCGGCCCACGCCCATCACCGTGCCGCCGGTGCCGACCCCGGCGACGAACGCGTCGCA
>JAGREB010000162.1 GCA_020446775.1 Paracoccaceae bacterium | reverse complement strand
TCCCACCTAACTTGCGATCCGACGTGCGCAACTCAACCGTAATGCAATTGTCATCGGATGATTCTCGACCGTTTCGACCATAAATCTTTTTAACCCTCCACTTGCGCGCAGTGGTTGTGCTACGGTCGCGCCGTTGGGGGTTACCGCGTGTTTTTGAAACTACCTGTTTTCAAAGGCGAAAAAGAACTCGCCTATCAAAGAGACCAGTTCCGCCGCATGGAGTTCATGCAGCGGTGGCTGGTGCTTGGCGGCGGCGCGCTGTTCGGCCTCGCCGGCCTATGGGTCAGTTTTCAGATCGGCGAAAACTCCGACGCGTTCGCAAGCGTGTCATTGTCGCTCTTATTCGGAACGCTAGCGCTGTGGGCGTTGAGTTACGCGCCCTATCTGCGTAATCGCCTTGAGATCATTCCCATTCTGATCGCGCTGAGTTTCGGGACCGCCATCGTGATGGGCGTAATGCTCGTTCCGGCGTCGGGAGAGCTGCGTTTCGCGCTTCTGTTCGGGGCATTGTGCGGGTACGTCGTATTGATGGCGCCGACCATCCAGTCTTCGTTCGCGGCGCTGGTCGCCGCCGCACTGGTCGGCACCTTGGGACTCGTATTCGTGCTTCCGTCGCAGGACGCGAACATCAGCTTCTTCGGCGCATTGGTCTACGTCGCGCCGATGTTCGCGCTGGCGTCCGGTCTTGCCTTCGCCGTCGAAAGAGCGCGCCGCGAAGCGTTCACCTTCCGCGCGGAATTGACGCGCCGGGCGACCACGGACGACATCTCGGGTGTCGCCAATCGCGGGCATATTCACCAGATCGCGCAAAACGAATTCGGCCGCGCCAGGCGCTACAAGGAACCCCTGTCCGTCATGATGATCGAAATCGACGGGTATGACTCGTTGATGGATGGCTGGGGCCCGATCGCCATGAATACCCTGGTGCAGGTGTTCACCGGCTACTGTGTGTTCGTGATGCGTCACTGCGACAGCTTCGGGCGGCTTGATTCGCACCGCTTCATGGCGCTCCTTCCGGAGACACCGTCCAAAGGAGCGCATATTCTGGCGTCGCGCATGTGCCGCGAACTTTCGAAGGTCAACGTGGTGGTCGACGACGAGGCCATCAATTTCACGGTGTCGATCGGCGCGGCCGACATGTCGACCAGCGATCGCTGGGCCGGCGACCTGCTGCGCCGCGTCGAACAGGCGCTCGATGAGGCGATTACAAATGGCCGTGCACAGGCCGTTGTCGCCCGCCCGCCGCGCGCGATGTATGCGGACGTGCAAACCGCCTCTGGCGGACCCGGGACCGAAGCCGGCGCACCGCCGCGCCCACCCGCACCCGTTACGCCCATACAAGCGGCCTCGGGACCGGCGCCGCAATCGCAGGGCGGGCCGGGGCGCTTGGCCGGCCAAGGCCCCATCGCCGTACGCGGCTAATCTCTCGTTTTTTTTCTTTGAGATATTCATTCTGCGTGCATCGCAGGAGATAGTTTCGCGCGCGCCCGGCGCCGGCGCTATTATCGACCGCAGGAATAAGCACCCAAATTGTTCCGCCCCATTGGGCGCCGCCAGGGAAATTTAAATATGACCGTCGATCCGTACCTTGTCCTCGTCTATGCGCATATCGTGTTGTTCGTTTACTGGTTGGGCGGGGACCTCGGCGTATACGTCGCGGCCGGTTACGTCGGCGACCGCAAGCTCGGCCTTGACGAGCGGTTCCGGTTCTTAAGGCTTCTCATGATCTGCGACATGGGCCCACGCACCGCCTTGATCATGCTGTTGCCCTTGGGTCTCGAAATGGCGCGCTTGATCGGCGTCATCGAAATCGGGCCCGCAATCGGGGGAATCGCCTGGCTGATCGGATTTATTTGGCTTGGTGCGAATTGGTGGATGTTCTTCAACGAACGGAAACCGTTCGCGGAGAAAATCCGAATCGCCGACCTGTATTTCCGGTATCTGTTGATCCCGGCCATCATCGCCGTGGCAGTGTATTCCATGGCGAACGGCGGACCGGTTGTCGCGGAATGGCTGCAAATCAAACTGCTGTTCTACGCCAGCGCCATCGCGCTCGGCGTTTATTTGCGCACCGAACTCAAGCACTGGATCGTCGGCTTCGGCATGATCCGGCAAGGCGGTGGCGACGCCGACAAAGGCAACGCGATGATCGAAGGCGCCTTGTTGCGCTCGCGCCGCGCCGCGCTTGTCTTATGGGGCTGCGTCGCCATCGCGGCTTTCCTGGGCAAGGTTAAACCGTTCTAAGTTTGGCGCGACTTCGGTTGGGCGAACGGCCGCCGTATTTGCTATGGTGACGCCCCCCGACGGAGGAGCGATCCATGGCTGACGGCACCGAACCCGCCCCGCAAGCGTCACCGTTCAAAGACTGGCGCCGCCGCGTTCTGACCGGACCCCTCTTTGCCTGGTACAAGCGCGTTCTGCCGCCGATGTCCGACACCGAGCGCGAAGCGCTTGAGGCCGGAACCGTATGGTGGGACGCCGAGCTGTTTTCCGGCGCGCCCGACTGGTCCAAGCTGCACGCCGCGCCCAAGGCCGAATTGAACGCCGAGGAACAAGCGTTCGTCGACGGCCCCACCGACGATCTGTGCGCCATGCTGGACGACTGGCGCATCAATTTCGAATGGCGCGACCTGCCGCCCGAGGTATGGGATTTCATCAAGGAGCACCGGTTCTTCGGCATGATCATTCCGAAGGAACACGGCGGCCTCGGATTTTCCGCACTCGCGCATTCCCAGGTGGTGTCCAAGATCGCCACGCGCAGCATTACCGCGGCCGTGACGGTTATGGTGCCGAATTCTCTCGGACCCGCCGAGTTGCTGCTGCACTACGGCACAGATGAACAGCGCCGCCACTACCTGCCCCGGCTTGCCAAGGGCGAGGATATTCCGTGTTTTGCGCTGACCGGACCTTACGCGGGTTCGGATGCGGCGTCGCTGCCCGATATCGGCATCGTTTGCAAAGGCACCTACAACGGCAAGGAGACGCTGGGGCTGCGCGGCAACTGGGAAAAGCGTTACATCACGCTCGGCCCGGTCGCGACCGTCATGGGCCTCGCGCTTCAAACTCACGATCCGGATCATTTGCTCGGCGACGTTGACGACCTGGGTATTACGGTCGCCCTCGTTCCGACCGACACGCCCGGCGTCGAGATTGGCCGTCGTCACTACCCCGTGCACCAGGCGTTCTTGAATGGGCCCAACAAGGGCAAAGACGTCTTCATTCCATTCGACTGGGTGATCGGCGGCCAAGACAACGTCGGCAAGGGTTGGCGCATGTTGATGGACAGCCTCGCCGCCGGCCGCGGCATTTCGCTGCCGTCGTTGTCGGCCGGCGGCGCAAAATTTTGCGCGCGGACCACCGGCGCTTATGGTCGTGTGCGCAAGCAGTTCAAAGTGCCGGTCGGAAAATTCGAGGGTGTGCAGGAAGCGCTCGCGCGTATCGGCGGCCGCGCCTACATGGCCGAAAGCATGCGCCGTCTGACTGCAATCGCCGTCGACATGGGTGAAAAGCCATCGGTGCTGTCGGCCATCGCCAAGCTGCACGGAACCGACATGTTGCGCGCCACCATCAACGACGCGATGGATGTGCATGGCGGCAAGGGCATCTGCGACGGGCCGAGCAATTATCTGGCCAACGTCTATCACGCAATGCCGGTCAGCATCACGGTCGAGGGCGCCAACATCCTGACCCGCAGCTTGATCGTGTTCGGTCAGGGCGCGATCCGCTGCCATCC
>JAGREB010000161.1 GCA_020446775.1 Paracoccaceae bacterium | reverse complement strand
CACAGTGCGCCGAAACGGTCTCACCGAGAAGAACCGGACCAGGCTTCGTCAATTCTCCGAAGACAAAATGATTGGCGTCCTCCTCAGCCTTCCCCAACGGCTCGTTGCCAAAGCAGGAAGAAAGAAGCCGTCATACCGGACTGCCCTTCTTGTCCAAACGGCCCTCGCCATCATGATTCTGACGTTCGCACCGATGAGAATCGGAAATCTCGTATCGCTCGACCGTCAGAGACACTTTCAGTGGGCGCGGCATGAGGGCCGGCGCATACTGCATCTCGTTTTACCTGCGTCTGAGGTCAAGAATGATATCGATCTTGAGTTTCCGCTCCCTCCGGACGTAACCGACCTTCTCGACCTCTATATGTCGAAATATCAGCCGCTGATGACCGGGCGCCTGACATCGACGCTTCTATTCCCTGGGACTAAGGGGGTTCCGAAGAACCAGCCCGGATTTAGCCGTGCCATCTCCGCGACGATTGAACGGGAGACAGGTCTGAAGATGAACCCGCACCTGTTCCGCCACTTTGCGGCGCTTTTGTTCCTGGAGCGTCACCCAGGGAGTTACGAGGATGTTCGTCGGTTGCTTGGTCAGAAGCGGCTGGCAACAACGCTCCAGAACTACGCGGGTCTCGAGACTGCGGCCGCCGTTCGCCGCTTTGACAATGTCGTGCTTGAACATGTCCGTTCCGTGCCTACCGGAAGGCGAACAAAGCGGGGCCGTTATGACTCTTGAGCCCCGGATGAGAATCGTGCCGTTCAGAGAATGGCCCAGATGTGACCAAGTGAATTGGCTCAAAGCCATTCAAGAAAAAGACCTGCTCGACACACCGGCACCGCTTGCCCGCTTCTCCAAATCGCAACAGCGTCGGTTGCAATCGGCTTACGGTCGATGGCTTGGTTTTGTGGCCAAGCAAATAACTGCCAATCCGCAAGCGTCTGGCGCAGACGCGTTAACTCCCTCAAATCTGCGCGCGTACATCGACAGACTTAAGGTCTTATTCGCCCCTTATACGATTGCTGGATTTGTAACCGACCTGGAGACCGTCCTTCGAGCCTTCAATCAGGACGACTTGGGGTTCGTTCACATCGCTGCAACTACGCTACGGCGCCTGGGGCAACCTGTTGGCAACAAGCGGACTCGCCTGCGCCCCTCATCCGATTTGTACCGGCTCGGCGTTGAATTGATGAACCGCGCCCAAAATGAACCTCACCCGCACGTCGCCGCTTGCATGTTCCAAGACGGCCTCATGATCGCGTTGTTAGCCGCCCGTCCGGTCCGTCTCAAGAACCTCGCGTCAATTGAGATTGGCCGTCACCTTGTGCGCCACGGCGATCACTATTGGCTAGTGTTTCCAGCCTCTGAAATCAAGAACCATCGGCACTTGGAATTCCCGTTGCCGCTAGAAATGACCGACTTGATGGAATCTCACATCAAGATCCACAGACCTATTCTTATGCGAAATGTCGGCAAGTGGGGGAGTACTCCGCACACGGGCCTGTGGGTATCAGAGCATGGATCGAAATTGAACAGGACAGCGGTATATCGTCGAATTTACAAACGTACGCGGGAACACTTTGGGGCACCGGTTACCCCTCATCTATTCCGCGATGCTGCCGCGACCTCCGTGGCCATCGAGGACCCTGCCCACGTCGGTATTATCACTGCGATCCTTGGTCACTCGAATCCGAGAACCGGCGAGACCTACTACAATCAGGCGACGAGCCTCCAAGCAGCGCGGACTCACCATGCCGTTGTCGATTACTTCAAACAGTTGAACGCTCAAGGAGTTTGAGAACATGCGCGCCGTCATTTACGCCCGCTACTCCTCGGAAAATCAGCGCGACGCCTCCGTCGAAGATCAGATCCGCTTGTGCAAGGAACGAGCGAAGCGCGAGGGCTGGCGGATTATCTCGACCTACACCGACAGGGCCATCAGTGGCGCCAGTCTATTGCGGCCCGGCTATCAGAAACTGCTCCAGGATATTCGATCGGGCGGCATAGATATCGTCGTCGCGGAGGCCCTCGACCGGGTCAGTCGCGACCAAGAGCATGTCGCTGCATTTTACAAGCAACTGGTCTTCTCCGGAGTCCGCCTGATCACCTTGGCCGAAGGTGAAATCAGCGAATTGCATGTAGGCCTCAAAGGCACGATGAATGCCCTATTCCTCAAAGACCTGGCAGACAAAACCCGCCGTGGTATGCGTGGCCGAATCGAGCATGGCCAGTCCGGGGGCGGTTTGAGCTACGGATATAAGGTCGAGTAAAAGTTCGACGCCCGAGGAGAACTCGTGCGCGGCGGTCGAGTCATCGACCGGAACCAATCCGAAATCGTCCGCAAGATCTTCCGCTGGTATGCAGACGGCGACTCACCCGCGGTCATTGCAAAAAAGCTCAATACGACAGGAGTTCCCTGCCCGAGCGGTTTGGCTTGGGGACCATCGACCATCTACGGTAATTGGCGCCGGGGAACAGGGATACTCAATAATGAGCTCTACAACGGGCGGCTGATCTGGAACCGGCTCAAGTTCATCAAGGACCCCGACACCGGGAAACGCATCTCCCGGCCCAACCCGCCTGAGGATTGGGTCATTCAGGATGTCTCCCACCTACGTATCATCGACGCGGATACCTGGGAGCGCGTGAAACAACGCCAGAAGGCAACCCGGACCTCAGTGACGTCCGAACCGCGTCGAGGTGTGCGGGCCGAACGGGCACGGCGGCCGGTTTATCTGTTCTCAGGCCTCATGAAGTGCGGCTTGTGCGGCGGACCTCTCACGACCGTCAGCGCCGTTCATTTCTGCTGCACCAACGCGAAGAAGCGCGGGACATGCTCGAACAATAGGTCGGTACGGCGTGATCGCCTTGAAGAGATAGTTCTCGACGGTCTGAAAACACGCCTGATGGAACCGCGCTTGGTGAAGGAATTCATCGCGGAGTACCACCGCGAGATCAACCGGCTGCGCGCGAACGTCGACTTGGAACGCCATTCGCACGAACGGGAACTGAAGCAGATCGACAACGCGATCCGGCAGATCATCGAAAGTATCAAAGCCGGATTCAGGTCGGACGCCATGCGTGACGAGTTGGCCGAGCTTGAAAGCCGCAAAAAGTCGTTGAAGACGGAACTCGAATCAAAAACCTCCGACCCGGTCCGTTTGCACCCCAACCTTGCCGAGATCTATCGGGCCAAGATCGACGACCTCAGAAATGCCCTCAACGATCCAGAAACCAGAACCGAAGCGGCCAGCGCGCTACGCGGCCTGATCGACGAAATCCGCGTCACGCCGGAGGACGACGGTTGGAAGGTTCAATTGGTCGGACACTTGGCAGAACTGATCAGCCTGGGACAGACAAAGCGCCCCAAACAGGCCCAAAATCAGCTGCAATTAACGATGGTAGCGGGGGAGGGATTTGAACCCCCGACCAACGGATTATGACCCCGCTGCTCTACCACTGAGCTACCCCGCCACGCCGAACCGGAGCCTTAAAACAGATGCTCCGGGCGCGAATGCGACGTTATTTACGGGCCGTGCCGGGCAAAGTCAAACGAACCAAAAACGGCATATTTACCAATCTGTTAGAGCCTGTTTTCGGATCGCACCCGGCATTGCCGGAGCGCCTTTTAAGGCACATTTCCACGGAGCGTTCGACACCCCGTCAGGGTGCCAACTTCGGGTATAGCGCCCGCAACCGCTCTACGACATGCGCCGCGTCGATCGCGGTTGTCGTCGGCAGTTGATTGAACCCCGCCCACCCGTCGAGATCGCCGGGGTCCGACATCGGCTTGCCGTTATCGTCCAGTGTGACGCCGTCAATGATGCCATTGCCGTTGAGATCGACAGGCGCGCCTTTCACGTCGGTCAACGTCCGGCCGAGGTAACCGGTCCACATACTTTGCACGTTGGTATACCCGGCTTTGGCGAGAACGTTGGCTGCCATCACGCTGCGTCCACCGCTTTGGCACATGGTGACGATCGGCGTCGAACGGTCCGGAAAGCGCGCGGAAATTTCGGCCAGAAAATCGCTTTCCGACATTTCGCGGTAGGCCGCGTCATCCTTGTCTTTGCCGGCGATGCGCGGGAACGGAATGTTGAATGACTGCTCGGGATGTCCACCGGCGTATTCTTCGACGGACCGCACGTCGACCAATACCGTCCCATCTTCGCGTTGCAACGCGGTGTACGTCGCGGCCGGGCTAATGTCTGCCTTATAGGCGCGTGGAAATCCGTAGCGATTGCCCTCCGCGTGGGCCGCGGAAACCGCCATCACGGTGCACATTGCAGCCAGAAAACCAGACAATGCAAAACGTTTCATGATTGCTTCTCCTTTTCGGCTATTCGGCCGCCGCGCTACGCGCGACCACATCTTGGCCGCGCAGATTATGCGGGCGGAATTCAGAATTGGCATCGCGTGT
This sequence comes from Paracoccaceae bacterium, assembly GCA_020446775.1. Classification (GTDB taxonomy): domain Bacteria; phylum Pseudomonadota; class Alphaproteobacteria; order Rhodospirillales; family Rhodospirillaceae; genus VGEM01. The sequence continues at coordinate 4,948 of JAGREB010000161.1, read as the reverse complement.
AATCCATCCGCCGCCCAAGACACGCGTGCCGTCGTAAAACACACACGCCTGGCCGGGGCTGACTGCCGCCTCCGGCTGCGCGAGTACGACCCGCGCCGCGGTCTTGTCGGCGCCATCGCCGAATACCGTTGCCGCGACGGGGACATGCGTATTACGAAGTTTCACCATGACATTGATACCGTCACTTGGCACCGCATCCCCCTCGCCCAGCCAATTGACGCCGTGCAGCGTAAATCCATCCCGCAAGATGTCGGCTTTACCGCCGACCACGACGCGCCGCGTGTCGGGTTCGACGCGCACCACATAAAGCGGTTCGGCAAATCCGCCAACACCCAGACCTTTGCGCTGGCCGACGGTGTAATTGACGATCCCATCGTGGCGCCCCAAGACGCGCCCGTCGACATGCACGATATCGCCGCCCTCGCCTGCTTCGGGCCGCAACTTACGCACGATCGCGGCATAATCGCCGTCGGGCACAAAGCAAATGTCCTGGCTATCGGGCTTGTCGGCCACCGCTATATCGTACAAACGCGCCAGCGCGCGCGTTTGCGGTTTACTCAACTCGCCCAACGGAAACCGCAAATAGGCGAGCTGGTCCTTGGTGGTCGCAAACAGGAAATAGCTTTGATCGCGATCATGATCGGCACCGCGGTGCAGCTCGGGCCCATGCGGCCCGTCGATCCGGCGAACGTAATGGCCCGTCGCAAGCGCATCGGCGCCCAAATCCTTGGCGGCTTTAACCAAGTCGCGAAACTTGACGGTCTGATTGCACAGCACGCACGGGATCGGCGTTTCGCCACGCACGTAGCTGTCGGCGAATTTGGCGATCACATCGCGCTCGAACCGCGCCTCGTAATCGACCACGTAGTGGGGAATGCCTAATCGGTCGGCAACCCGGCGGGCATCATAGATGTCCTGCCCTGCGCAGCAGGTTTTCGATTTCGCCGTCGGTGCCGGATCGCAGGCGTCGGCCGACGCCCCGTGATCGTAAAGCTGCATGGTCATGCCGACGGCTTGATATCCCTCGGCTGCCAATTTCCCGGCAACAACCGAGCTATCGACGCCGCCCGACATGGCGACGACGATCCGAGTGCTTGCGGGCGATTGTCCGGGATGGGTCATGGCGTGATTTTACGAGGTATCGAGCGCGTCCGGCAGATATATTTCAAAGCGGCCGCGGGCAAAGGTTTCGAACCCAATAGCCGGTTTTGCGACGATTTGGGTTTCCTCAGCTAACCCATCATGTTGCGGGTCGTGGCCGGCAGCCGCACCGTCAACCCGTCGAGTTGGGGTGCAATAACGATTTGGCAGGACAGACGCGAATTTGGCGTCACACCATACGTTAAATCGAGCATGTCTTGCTCGGCTTCCGCGGGCGGTTGCAGCTTATCGGCCCACGCCGGATCGACGATCACATGGCACGTGGAACATGCCATGCATCCTTCGCACGCCCCTTCCATATCGATGCCGGCGCTCTTGGCCGCCACCATCAGCGACGTGCCATCGCGCGCCTCGATCGCCTTTTCCTTTCCGGCCTGATCGATAATAAGGATTTGGGTCATGAGCCGGGACTATCGTGAATTCGGGATTAGCAATATGGCGATCAAACGCGACAATTCAAGCCGCTCGCGCGGCAACGACCGGCAACCACGCGGACTGCAATTTCTCTAGATCGCGTTCCGACGTGGCGTGGCCCAAACTGATCCGCAAGGCCCCTTTGCGGTGTTCTGCGCCAATTCCCATCGCCTTCAAGACGTGCGAGTCCGCGACTTTTCCCGATGAACATGCGGAACCGGAACTGACCGCCACGCCGGCAAGGTCGAGCGCGATCAGTTGCGTTTCGCTGCTACAACCCGCGACAGAAACGCACGCTGTGTTGGCGACGCGTGCCGCGCCCCGGCCATGCATCATGGCGGCAGGCATGTTTGCGACGATCCAGCGCTCCAAATCGTCGCGTAAATTCGCAATGCGTGGTTGATCGGCGATCAAGCGGCCGATCTCATTGACCGCGGCGCCGAACCCCACGATACCGATTGTATTCTCGGTGCCGCCGCGGCGGCCGCGTTCCTGCCCACCACCTCGGATCAAAGGCGAAATCTTGACGCTTGGCGCAAGAACCAGCGCGCCAACGCCTTTAGGCCCTCCGAGTTTATGGGCCGACACTGAAACGGCATCGACGCCGAGTTCGCCCATGTCGATCGGTAATCGACCGAGCGCCTGTACGGTGTCGCAGTGAACGGTACCCCCGCGCGCCTTGACGATACGCGCCGCGTCTTGGACGGGCTGAACGACCCCGGTCTCGTTATTGACCAACATCAACGAAACGATAAACGGCGGCTCAAGCGCGGCGACCGCCGTTTCGAGTGCTGTCAAATCGACGTAACCATCGGAGGTGACCGGAAACGTTCGCGACGGATCGGAGAGCGCGCCAACGGAGGGATGCTCGATGGCGCTTGTCCAAACGGGCGCCCCGGGTACAAGTCCGGACAGCGCAAGCGCGTTGGCTTCGGTACCGCCGGACGTCCAAATCACATCGGCCGGCCGGGCACCGACGGCCGCCGCAACCGCTTCACGCGCATCCTCGATCGCGGCGCGCGCTTCCCGCCCGGCGCGATGCACGGACGAAGGATTGCCGTAAAGTTCGAGCGCACGCGACATCGCCGCCTTGACTTTATCAAGAAGCGGCGCCGTCGCGTTGTAATCGAGGTAGACGTATCTTTCGTTGACGGACATAGCTCATTATAGCGGCCGGTCCGGTTTTCGCGACCCGCCGGACAGACCAAAGAATGTCCGTTGCGATGTTATTCCGCAGCGAGGGCGCGGATCGTGGGCACCGCTTGCTGATCGATCACGTCTGCCAGCGAAATGCGCGCCAATAATGAGTCGAGTAGCGCCTGCATGTTGGACCAAAACTGCCCGTGCACTTCACCGTTTGCCTCGCCGGTGGAATCTTGCCGAAAAACGGAACACACATCGGCGATCGTGATTTGGTTGGCCGGTCTGGCGAGTCGATACCCACCGCCAGGTCCGCGAACCGAACGAACGAGATCCGCGCCCCGCAATTTGGCGAAGACCTGTTCCAGGTAAGACAAGGAAATACCTTGGCGGGCGGCAATCGAGGCCAAGGAGACCGGCTTGTCGCTTTGGCGCGCGGCGAGGTCTGCCAGGGCATTGACGGCGCACAGGCCACGGGAAGGGATACGCAACGTTAACTCCTTGATTATATTATATTTTTAGTCACTTTGACGATTTTACCCGTCCTGGGGTCTCTGTTTTGTTTACGCGCAAACGCTCGGTTCGGATTATTTTCTCAGACAAGTTACGGATTATCCACCGAGATCGAGACATCGGTCCGCCATCCGTCCAGTTTACAATTGCACTTCCGGACCCGATTTCCTATATCGGGCACCCTTCCCGGGCGCAGCGGCCGCTGAGTCGATGCCTTTAATATCAATGGGTTAGTAAGAAGACGAAGGAAATATCAGATGCCTGAAGTCATTTTTGCGGGACCCGAAGGCCGGCTCGAAGGCCGCTATCACCACAGCGAACAAACGCGCGCGCCCATCGCCGTGATCCTGCACCCGCATCCGCAGCACGGCGGGACGATGAATAATAAGGTCGTCTACAACCTCTACTATACCTTCGTGAACAAGGGATTTTCGGTCCTGCGCTTCAATTTTCGCGGTGTCGGCCGTTCTCAAGGCGAGTTCGACAACGGGCTTGGCGAGTTGTCGGATGCCGCGTCGGCATTGGATTGGTTGCAGACGGTCAACCCCAACGCCCCCGTTTGTTGGGTCGCGGGATTTTCGTTCGGCGCCTGGATCGGAATGCAGCTGTTGATGCGCCGGCCCGAAATCGAAGGCTTCGTCTCGATCGCACCGCCGGCGAATATGTACGACTTTTCGTTCCTCGCGCCGTGCCCTTCGTCGGGCATCATCGTGCAAGGTACCGATGACGACGTTGTCCCCGAGCCTTCGGTTGAAAAATTCGTCAACAAACTGAAGATGCAGAAGAACATCACCATCGACTACTCGCTGGTGAAAGGCGCGAATCACTTTTTCAAAGATCACATGGATCAGATGATCAAAACGGTCGACGATTATGTGACCGAACGCATGCAAAATCCGCAACAGTCGAAGCGCAAACCATCACCGGCAGCGGCAGCCGCCAACGCGTAGTCGATCCTTACGGGTAAACGACTGTCCCGCCGGTTTGTGGCGACGGAACACCCGTCGTCTTGGGATAGGTGAGCGGCAGGTTGTTCGCCGCGCGGGCCGCGAGGAATGCGAACGCCTGCGCTTCAAGATGGTCTCCTGAACAACCGACATCTTCGATTGGACGTACCGTAATTCCGGTCGTCTGCGCCAAAAGCCGCATGATCGTCGCGTTGTGGCGGCCACCGCCGGTAACGAGGATTTCGCGCGGTTTTTCAGGGCATTGCGATAATGCGTGGCGGACACAATTGGCCGTAAACGCGGCCAGTGTTGCTGCCCCGTCCTCAATACTTAAGTGCATCACGGGTTTGAGCGAAAACGTAAAGCGGTCGAGGGACTTCGGCGGGCATTCGGCGAAGAATGAATCCTGCATGATGGAGCGGATCAGTTCCCAATCGACCCGCCCGCGCGCAGATGTCGCGCCGTCACGATCCATGGCGAGACCGGTTCGTTTCAACATCCAGTCGTCGAGTAGACCGTTGCCCGGGCCGGTATCGAACGCCAGCATGTTCACGCGTTCCGGTTCGGAAATCGCCCCATCACCGATCCAGGTGATGTTGGCGACACCGCCAAGGTTGAGAACAGTCACCGGACGTTGCAACGCGTCGACCATAGCCAGGTGGAACAACGGCGCCAGCGGTGCACCTTCTCCACCCGCAGCCACATCTGCGGATCGAAAATCGAAACACACCGGAATATTGAGCGCGCGCGCCAATCTATGGCCGTCGCCGATC
>JAGREB010000160.1 GCA_020446775.1 Paracoccaceae bacterium | reverse complement strand
GGATCAAACTCGCGCGTGAAGAAGCCCGCGTTCGACGCCGCGATCGCCAGTTCCAAAGTTTCGCGGTTGGCGCGCAGATCGTCTTGCGCGTTCCGTCGTTCGGTCACGTCGATGACCGAGCCCGTCATGCGCAACACCTGTCCTGCCGCATCGCTCACGGCCCGTCCGCGGCTTTGTACCCACACATAGTGGCCGTCGGCATGGCGGAGACGGTGTTCGATGTCGTACTGCTTTCCGGATTTCAGCGCTTCGGTGATTGCCGCGCGGACCGAGGGTAAATCGTCCGGGTGCGTAATGTCGCTTAATTCAGCCGACGTCAGCTTGGATCCCTTCGGAACCGCTCCGATGATGTCCCCGATCCGCCCCGACAAAGCAAATGTGTCGGTCTTCGGGTCCCATTCCCAAATGGCGGCATTTGAACCTTCGATCGCGCGTTCCAACAGCTCCTTGGTGGCCGCGACTTCCTCGGCGGTGGTTTTTTCCGCCGTAACGTCGAGGATAAAACCGACATGGCGGACAGGAACGCCTTGGGCATCGAATTGCGTCATCCCGCGCACTTTCAGCCACAAATAATGCCCGGCGGCATGCTTGACGCGAATCACATCGCTGAAAGGTTCGCGAGCCGCAACCGCTTCCGATAGCCTTTTGACGAATGCGGCCCGGTGGTCCGGGTGAATCAACGTGCCGAAAAATGCCATGTCGGGGGTGAAATCGTTCCCATAACCCAACATTTCCTTCATCCGCGGCGACCAGAAAATCGTTCGCTCGCCTTCTTCGCGCGAGAAAAATCCGGCATTGGCGGCATCCAACGCCAGTTGCAGGATTTCCTGATTTGATTTGAGTTTTTCCTCCGCCTCGCGTTGCGCGGTGATATCGGTCATCGTACCGGAAAGCCGATACGGCTTGCCGAATGCGTCGTATTGCAACTGGCCGCGGCTATTGATCCAAATGTAATGACCGCGTACGTGCCTCATGCGGTAATCGATGTTGTACGGCGCATTATTTTCGACCGTTGCTTTGAGCGCCGCCTTGACCCGGTCGATATCCTCGGGGTGAATCAGTTTCCCAGATAAATCGAAACGGGGCACAAACGTCTCCGCCTCATACCCGAGCATTTGAGCGAAGTGCCGCGAAACGCGGCCGGACGCGTCCAGGTTCCACTCCCACGTTGCGGCACCGGCAGCTTCGATCGCGCGATCGAGCATCTTCTCGCGTTCAGCAAGCGCTTCCGTCGTTTTGCGCAGGTCGGTGATGTCGTGAGCGACACCAAACGCGATGGCGACCGAACCGTCCTTGTTGCGTTGGGGAACCACATTCTGATTCAAGATGCGGATTTCGCCGGATGGGCGGCGGATTCGCATTTCATATTCGACGCTATCCGCACCGGCCCGCATTTCCGCGATATTCTTCTCAATTCGCGGACGATCGTCCGTAACGATCATCGGAAGTACGGTTTCGTTGGATGGGATAAACGTCCCTGGATCGACGCCGAAAATACGGAACATTTCCGGCGACCACGCCGTTTTACCCTCGCGGTAATCCGTCGACCAATGGCCGACATGAGCGACCTGCTCGGCCAAATCGAGATCCCGCGCAATCTTGTGCAATTCGCCTTGCGCGCGTTCGCGGTGGGACAGGTGTTTGTAGAGAACAAGCACGACGGTGACGCCGACAACGACAAGAATGACGCTCACCGCGATCAACGTATTTCCGGTAAAGTCGTCGAGCGACTGCACTTGTTCGCGGCGATCGGCCGTCAACGCAAGGTAGGCGGCCGGGATACCGTCTACGGTGACCGGAACTATGGCTTCGGAAATACCGCGGTCGAGACGCTGCGCGGTGATGACGTCGTCGGAACCGACGAGCGAACCCGCACCGGCCAGACGCGTGAACAGAAGCGGATCGAGGGATTTTCCGATATCCGACTGCTCGCTCGCATCGAGAACCACACCCGACGGCGCGATCAATCGAAACGTTGTGCGATTTGCGCCTCTCAGCGCGAATTCGATTTCGGGGCGCATTGCCGAGGCGATTTCGGCATCCGTCATATCGCGCGTCTCGACACGCGCGGCCGCTTCCGCGCCCACTTCCGCCCACCGCAAGGCGGCAGTATTTGTCACCGTTGCGGCCGTGCGATCCCGCTGCACAACGACGATAATGATCGTCGCCGCCAGCAAGGCGAGAAAAGCTAGTCCGGAAACCGCGACAATCGCTGCCGTCAGGCCTTTTTGCGGATTGGTGGGCAAGGGCACGCGAAATTCCGAATTTGTGAACAGGCGCGGTCAGGCGCCGTCACGGAGTTTAGTTGCTTCGAACCGCGAAGGCTATTCAGGCAACGCGAACGCGATGATGGAATCGCCCAATTCCGTGCCCGCCAAAGTGCTTCCTCCGGCCGCGATGACGACGTATTGGCGGCCGTTATGCATGTAGGTCATCGGAACGGCCATCGCCGGTACCGGCATTTTCGCCTCCCAGATGTCCTTGCCTGTCTCGATATCGAAGGCGCGGAACGTTGCATCCATGGTCGCGGCCATGAAAATCAATCCGCCCGCTGTCGCGATTGGCCCGCCCAGAACGGGGGAGCCCCATTCGGAAAAACTCTTGAACAGGCTAAACGGCCCGAACGGCACCTGGCCGA
>JAGREB010000159.1 GCA_020446775.1 Paracoccaceae bacterium | reverse complement strand
TAGACCGCACTGCCGACGAAAGGCGAAAGGTTGATCAACCCGATCCACCCTATGGCCACGCCCTCCTGATCCTTGGTGAGAAGGATATGGATGGTCAGCGGCACGGCGATCGCGAAATGCGCGATGGCCAGCAGCGAAACGCCTATCGAATCAAGCATGGCGACGGTCCCGATGCGCGGTCGTGCCACAGAATTGGCATCGCATGGCGCGAGTCAATCGGGTAAACAGACCCGACGAACGAATAATAATGAACGCGCCGTCGCAAATGTATGAAATTGCGAAACTCTTGGTTCTGCCACCGACGTCTTTGGTCGTTCTTGTTCTCGCGGGCTGGGTGGCACGACGCTGGTTTCCGCGCGCGGGACATGCCGTCATCTGGCTCGGCGTCGGCCTCCTCTACGCGATTTCGACCCCGCTGGTGAGCAATTTACTCAGCCGCGCGGCCGAGGCCCCACCCGGTCCGCGGCTGGAAGCGTTGGCCGCGTATCAAGCCGATGCGATCGTCATTCTTTCGGCCGGCATGGAACGCGACCAACCCGAATATGGCGGCGAGACCGTGGACCACCGAACCCTGGTCCGCATGCGCTATGGCGCGCGCGTCCAACGCGCGACGGAATTACCGGTCTTGGTAACCGGCGGGTTGCTTAAGCATCGATCGACCCCGGTGGCCGTCGCGATGCAAAGATCCTTGATTGAAGATTTTCGCATCCCGGTGAAGTGGGTCGAACCGCGCTCACGGACGACCGCCGAAAATGCGGCATTTAGCGCCGCCATCCTGAAGCCCGAAGGCGTTACGCGAATCATCCTGGTCACGCACGCCATGCACATGCGCCGGTCCCAAGCCGTCTTCGAGGCAGCCGGCCTTGAAGTCGTGCCCGCACCGACCGGCTTTACAGCCGACCTCATCTTCGATCTGCAAGCATTCCTACCCTCCGCCTCCTCCCTCGAAGAGTCGCACGTGGCGGCTTATGAATTGATCGGGTCGATATGGTACTTCGTCTCGGGACAGCTCTAGGGTGGACAGCCGCGCCCACCCCTTGCGCACGCTCGTGATCTGAGCACGGTTGAAAAAGTAAGTTTTGCACCCAGATTAAGCCGCGCTATGAAAAGCAGGCGTTCCGACTTTATCGATCAGGGCGAACTGGCAAGTCGGTCACTCTCTATAATAATTTCAGTCAGTTAAAGACATCTCGTAGGAGCCTGGGATCATGTCGCGCGTTCACAAACTTTCGCTTGGCTTGCTGATGGCCGCTGTTGCTTGGCAGGTTGCCGGCAACGCCATAGACACGGCGATGGCACAAGACGCCGGGGCCGAAGGCACCGAAAGCGGTATGGCGCCCGCAGCGCAGACCGACCCGTTGATCGAACGCGGCCGCTATGTCGCCACGGCTTCGAATTGCGTCAGCTGCCACTCCGCACCCAGCAAGGACGCGTTTGCGGGCGGCGTCGCCTTTGTGACCGACTTTGGAACGATTTACTCGACCAACATCACCAGCGACCCCGCCGCCGGAATCGGGTCTTGGACGTTCGAACAATTCACCCGCGCCATGCGCGAAGGCATCGACGCCGAAGGCGAGCATTTGTACCCCGCTTTCCCCTACCCCTCTTTTGCGAAGATCACCGACGACGACCTGACAGCCCTTTATGCCTATCTCAAGACAATCCCCGCATCGCCGGCCAAACCTCCTGAGAATGAAATGGGCTTCCCGTTCAACCAGCGCGGCTTGATGGCTGTCTGGAATACGCTGTTTTTCGATGGCGCACCCTTCCAAGCCGACTCAACGAAATCCGAGGCGTGGAATCGCGGCGCGTATCTGGTCGAAGGACTTGGACATTGTGGCGCCTGCCATACGCCGCGCAATTTCCTCGGCGCCGAAGACAACGGCAAGGCATTGGCCGGGAGCGTTTTGCAAGACAAAGTTGTTTCCGGACAAATCCGCCGCTGGGCGGCAAGCAACCTGACCCAGGCAAAAAGCGGTTTGGCCGCCTGGACAGAGGACGACATCTTCGCTTACCTCAAGACCGGGCACAGTGCGCGGGCGGGAACATTCGGCCCGATGGACGAGGTGATCGGCAATAGCACGATGCGCCTGACCGACGACGATGCCCGGGCGATGGCGGTCTACTTGAAAGACCTCGCGCCCATCGAGACATCTAGTGCGCACGAACTCAGTACCGACGAAAAGCGCAGAGGCGACACGCTGTACTCCATTCACTGCGGCACATGCCATCTGCCGACCGGTTTGGGCGCGACACCGGGATCCGAGCTCGGCCCGCCTCTTGCCGGAAGCGCAGTTGTTCAAGCCGCCGATCCGTCGAGCTTGATCAACAATATCCTCTATGGAACCAAGAAGCCGGTCGAACTCACCAGTCCCAGCGGCTGGCAGAATATGAAGCCGCTCGGCAATACGCTCCGCGACGAGGAAGTCGCCGCCATCGCGACCTTTGTGCGCGGAAGCTGGGGCAACTTGGGCGGGCCGGTCACGGCCGATCAAGTCGCCAAGCAACGCTGAGACAGCCGTGAACGGCGCTCGGGTTTGTACGCGCCGTGGAATATTGGCGGGCGCCTCGGCGCTCGCGGCGACGCCCGTGTTCGCACAGGTGACGGCATGGCAACGACCCGGCGTTGTCGTGCCCGGCACCGTAATTCAGGCGCTTGAAGGCATCGAGTTCGGTCCCGACGGAACGCTATACGGAACCAGCGTTCACGCGCAGGCGGTTTACCGGATCGACGTCACGACCGGTGCGGTTGGTGTCGAAGTCCCCTCGCCTTCGGGTGAATCAGACGACGTGGCGGTGGGCCCTGCCGCAACCCCGGCAGACGGCGTTCTCGCCTGGACCGCGCAAACCACTGGCGAAGTGCGCATCCGCAAACGGGGCGGACCGGTCGAGGTCATTCTACCCAACGCTCCGCGCGTCAACCCGATCGCGTTCAACCGGCAAGGCAGGTTGTTCACCGCACAGAGCGGCGCCGGCGACAATGAACTCTGGGAACTCGATGTCACCGGTGTACGGCCACCGAAGATCGTCAAGCGCGGTATGCGTCTCAACGGATTTGGCTTTGGATCCGATGGACGATTGTACGCGCCGCACTTCGGAACCTCGCGGCTGGTGGCGATCGACATCGATTCCGGCGACCACGCAGTGATTGCGGACGACGTCGGGAGCCCGGGGGCGGCAAAAGTCGACGGCAACGGCAATGTCATCAGCGCCGATTATAAGACGGGCGAGATTTGGAAAACCGATCCGGACGCGAACACATCGCGGATTGTCGCCAGAGTGCGCGAACCGGTCGACAATCTCGCCATCGCTTCCGATGGCACGGTCTACCTGAGCAACGTCGCCGACAGCGCAATCTACGCCCTCAATGCCGAAACCGGAGTTTGGCGCACGGTGGTGCCCGGTTGGTTCACGGTTCCGCTGGGGATGGCAACCGCGACCCTTGAAGGGCGCGCCATGCTGCTGGTGGCGGATCCATTCGGTTTTCGTTATGTCGACCCGGTCACCGGCGAGGTTTTCAGGCCGCACTGGGCCAACAATCGCGGCGCGTCATCCTCGGTCGCCATGGCAGGCAACAAGATTGCTTATGCTTATGGGCCTTCGGGACGGGTGCGAATCCTCGACCGGGCAACCGACACGCTGACCGCAGACGTAACCGATATCAAATCGCCGCGCGGGCTGGCGATGGCCGGGAACATGCTCGTCTTGACCGCCAGATAGAGGATCA
>JAGREB010000158.1 GCA_020446775.1 Paracoccaceae bacterium | reverse complement strand
GCGTTGTTGATCAGCACGTCGATCGCCGTGTCCTTGTATTTTGCCGCGAGCGCGTCGATTTGCGCCAAATCGGTGACGTCGAGTTCGTCGACGATGATGTTCCCGTTTCCTTTCGCCAATTCATTCAATTCGTCCGCTTTCGCCGGGGTCCGCGCGGTCGCGATCACGGTGTCGCCCTTGGCGGCGTACTGTTTGACGAATTCGAGGCCCATGCCCCGGTTGGCGCCGGTCACGAGTACGGTTGCGGCATGGGCGCCGTGCGCCGCCGCCGCCATGAAACCAATGGCGGCCAACATCCCGGTCAAACCGCGCCGGGTTACAAATGCGCTCGAGAAGCCCATGGTCGTGTTCCTTTTAAATGCTGCGCCGTAACATGCCCGCTCAGTTACCATGAACCTGCCTCAAAACCGCAAGAATTCGCGGTAACAATCCGGGCCAAAAGCGCGATTCGCCGTCTGGCGATCCCAGGCGTCCGCGCCTTGGCCGAATTTACAGGTAAAATTGGGGTCCGGGCTCGCTCCGGAATGCAAATTGATTATAGTCGCCGCTCCGTTCCACTAAACCCTAGGACGCCCCATGACCACGGCCTCATCGACCCCAACGTCGGCGTTTGCACGTCTGCTGAAGACAACCGCCGCCATCGAACCGCACGAAGTCAAAGCGGTGGTCTTGTCGTTCCTGTACTTCTTCTTCCTATTGGGCAGTTATTACATCCTGCGGCCGGTTCGCGATGCCATGGGCACGATCTACGGCGGCGGCGACGAGTTGGAAATTCTCTATACCTTCACCTTTTTCGCGACTTTCATTTGCGCGCCGATCTACAGCGCGTTCGCGTCGCGCACCAAGTTGTCGACTTTCCTGCCGTGGGTCTACGGCTTCTTCGTCGTCAACATCCTGATCTTTTACGGCGTGTTCGAAGCCGCGCCCGACAACCACACCATCGCCGGTGTGTTCTTTGTTTGGGTCAGCGTGTTCAACATGTTCATCACCTCGGTGTTCTGGAGCTTCATGTCGGACATCTTCTCCAAGACCGAGGCGAAGCGCTTGTTCGGATTCATCGCCGGTGGCGGTAGCGCCGGCGCTGCGGCGGGCCCTGCCTTGACCGCATTGCTCGTGACGCAAGTCGGCACGAACAATCTCCTATTGATCTCGGCCGCCGGATTCGTGGTGGTGATGATCATTATCCGTATGCTCGAGACCGAGAAAGAAAAGCTTCTTGCCGGCGGCGAAGACGTGCAGAAGACCACGCTCGACCGCAAGCTCGGCGGCAACCCGTTCGACGGGTTCACGCTTTTGTTCAAATCGCCGTTCCTGCTTTCGATCGCGGCCTTCATTCTGATGCTGACCTGGGTGTCGACCATTCTCTACTTCCAGCAAAACGACCTTGTGCGCGACGCGTTCGAAACACGCGAGGCCCGCACGCAAGCGTTTGCCGTGGTCGACCTGATCGTAAATATCGGCGCCATCGTGATCCAATTGTTCGGCACCGGGCGCCTGGTGTCGCGCTTCGGAATCACGTTCGCGTTGATGCTTGTGCCGGTGGTGATGATGTTCGCGTTCGTCGCCATCGCGGTATCGCCGGTGGTTTTCGTTCTGCTCGGCGTGCAGGTGATGCGGCGTACATCCGAGTATGCTGTTTCGCGTCCGGGCCGCGAAATGCTGTTCACGGTCGTTGACCAGCAAAGCCGGTACAAAGCCAAGAACGTCATCGACACCGTGGTGTACCGCTTCGGCGACCTCAGCGCCGCATGGGTCAGCGCGGGACTGGCGGCCATGGGCCTTGCGACATCCGGTGTCGCCCTTTTCGGTGTCGCCGTCGCTGCGGTGTGGGGCTACGTCGCGCTCAAGCTTGGGCGCAACTATGAGGCCGTCCAAGCCGGCGGTACGGTCGGCCGAACAGCTGCTGCTGCCGAATAACGTCGACCTGACACGCCAGAAGGAATTCGCCATGACCTCGATGTTCCGCCGCCGTTTTCTTGCCGTTGCCGCATGCTTCGCTTTCGCCGCGCATTGCGCCAACGTCGATATCATGAGCAAGGCGCGTGCCCAGGAAGGTCCGTCAACGCCGCCGGAACTCCCGTCGATGGCCGGACAAACGGTGCTCGTCCTCGGCGGAACCGGCCGAACCGGCGCGCAGGTGGTCGAATTACTGTTGGCGCAAGGCGTCAAGGTTCGCTCCACCAGCCGCAATGCCGCCAAAGCCAAGGCCGCGCAGCCCAACGCGGAGTGGGTCGACGTCGATTTCCGCCAGATCGAATCCGTCAAGGGACTGACCAAAGGCGTCGATAAGGTTGTTTTCGCTACCGGGGCCAACAGCTTCCGCGAACCGGACAACACGCCGTCCTTGGTCGAATTCGAAGCGCCTGCCGCGATCATCGACGAAGCGAAAGCAAACGGCGTGAAGCAAATCGTGCTGATTACATCCGTCAGTACCACGGCTGCCGATCCTGCCGCGACCAAAGGATTTCCCGGCGTGATGCGGTACAAGCTCGACCTCGAGAATCACCTCAAGGCAAGCGGTGTGCCCTATACCATCGTTCGTCCGGTCGGACTGGTGAACGATCCGCGCGGCAAGGACGCTATCGCGCTGCTGCCGGGCGATGTGCAAGTGCCGGCGATGATCAGCCGCGGCGACGTTGCGTTGGTGATTGTCGATGCGCTCGCCAATCCGGACGCGATCGGCAAGTCGTTCACGGCGTTCAACGTGATTCATCCCGATAAAACCGGCTGGAAGTCGCAATTCGCGCACTTGCCGGCCGATAAATAGGCGCCGGCGGATAAATAGCCGGCCGTTTAGCGCAAGCGCTTGATCATCCTGACACGGCGGACGTGGGAGGTGCGGTGCATATTGCGCCGCTCGATCCGCCATCCGCGGGCGCGATAAAACGCAATCGCATGCGAATTGAACGCCGCCGTATACAACCGCGCGGTCCGTATGCCGCGCCGGCGCAATTCAGCCTCCGCGCGTCCGAACAGCATGCTGCCGATCCCGCATTCCCGCGACGGGGCGAAAACCCATAGGTCGCTGACCTCATTGTGGTATCCGAAAATCGCTCGGCTTACGCCGACCAACGTGCCGCTAGCAAAAGCGCCGAAGACGCGGCCGCGCCGCCAAATCGGAAGGTTTCCACGCGCCTCGGACTCCGGCGAGCGCCGGGTCAGCAGTTGGCGGATCGGGTATACGTGCGGTGCCCAGGCTTCCGCGATCACGGAGAACTTCAACCGCGCCGCTGAAATTAGTTCATGTTTCTTGAGCGGACGATAAACGATCCGGTCCGAGGACGGAGTCATATCGGCGCGTCGTGATCGACGAACACCATGACCGCGCCACAGGCATATTCCGGCTGAACCCAGATGCCGTCGGCGCCCCAAACATGGAACGGAACGCCGTTCTTGGCGAGCAGCGCGCGGGTTGCCGCGATATCCTTGACGCGAATCGAATAACTCGCGAAGCACGGCGGTTCCGGGCAGTGAGCGTCGGGAAACAATGCCCTGAAGCCTTTGGCGTCGATCACGATGATGCGCTGGTCCTTGAAGACGATCGAACGGCCCATGATGAACGATTTGCGTTCGGCGCCGGGCAGCCGTTGATAGCGGGCGAACGCTTCCTCGAGATCGGGGACCACCGCGCCGACACCGACTAGGTCGATTGCACCGTTGGGATGGTTCATCATTTTTTCGAGGAATACGAGTTCGGGCGTGAGGTGTTGAACCACGCACGCGAATCCCTCGGTAATGACCGAAGCGGGAAGCTGGTACCATTTGAAATCCGCCGTGCCGTACTTGCCGCCGGCATTCACCTAGCGCGTTGCCGCGCGCATCGGTGGCATGACCAAGCCGTGGGCGGCCAACTCGTCCCAGCTCGACTGGGCGTCTTCGGCGTGAAAAGCAAGGATATGCAAGCCTTCGTGACGCGCGAGCCAATTGTCGAGATGATTGCCTTGCCCAGGGTCGAGCACGGCCGTCAGCTCGACGTAGGTGTTTGCGAAAATCGCGTGCGCCGACACTTGGCCCAGCGGGACCGGATTGCCGTCGGGTCCGGGCTGCATCAAGTCGGCTGGCGTCGTGACTTCGAAACCCAACCGGCGGTAAGCTTCGACCATCGGCGCGATTGCGCGGCCCACCAAGCCGACATGGTCGATGGTGGTTTCGGGGGACTGGATCAAATGTCTCATCGTTACGTTTTCGCCCATCGCGAGGTTTCCGTCTATGGACAACTCGACAGGTAATGTTAACGCAGGGTCGACGGATCGCGTTGCGCGCGAAGACGATTATCCCAACGAAACCTACGCGTGGTACGTGGTCGGCGTTCTGGTGTTGGCCTACACGGTGTCCTACATCGACCGCACCATTCTCACGTTGATGGTCGGACCGATCCGCGCCACGCTCGGCATCAGCGACGTGCAGATCAGCCTGTTGCACGGCCTCGCCTTCGCCATTTTTTACACCGTGCTCGGCTTGCCGCTCGGCTGGCTGGTGGACCGCGCCAATCGCACCAAAATCATCGCCGCCGGCATTTTTGTCTGGAGCGTGATGACCGCGGTCTGCGGGATCGCCCGTAATTTCGGGCAGATGTTCCTTGCGCGTGTCGGCGTCGGTATCGGCGAAGCGGCGCTATCGCCCGCCGCCTATTCGATGATCAACGACTATTTCCGCCCACGGCGGCGGACGCTTGCGATCAGCATCTACGCGACCGGCGTCTATATCGGGTCCGGCTTGGCATTGGTGGTCGGCGGCGGCGTGATCGCGGTGACGCCGGCGCTCGACCTTCCCATGGCCGGTCACCTCGAGCCGTGGCAAGTCGTCTTCCTCGCCGTCGGCCTGCCGGGATTATTGGTCGCGGCGTTGATGTTGACCGTGCGCGAACCAAATCGCCGTGGACTCATGAAAGTGAAATCATCGAAAGCGGGGAGGTATCCGACAATTGGAGATACCGTCGCTTACATTCTCAATCACCGTGCCACCTACGGATTTCATTTTGCCGGTTTCTCGATGCTCACGATGCTGTGGAGCGGTTGCGCGGCGTGGATCCCAGCGTTCTTTACACGGACCTACGGATGGACGCCCATTCAAGTCGGTCCGGCATTCGGCATCGTCGTTGCCATTTTCGGCACCGTCGGTTTGACGCTGGGCGGTTTGCTCGCCGAACGCCTGAAGGCGCGCGGGTACGCCGACGGGAATATGCGCACAGGGATCGCCTCGGGCGCGGCGCTTCTCCCGCTTGGGATCGCCGCGCCGCTGATGCCGGCGCCCGAGCTCGCTTTGACCGTCTATGCCGGTTTCGTTTTCTTTTCGAGTTTGCCGTTTGGCGCGGCGGCCGCCGCGCTGCAGGAGATCACGCCCAACCAGATGCGCGGCCAGGTCTCGGCGCTATACTTGTTCGTTGTCAACCTGACGGGCATTGGCATCGGCCCCACCATCGTCGCTTCGATCACCCAATACGGTTTCGGCGAGGATTCGGCGTTGCGTTATGCATTGGCCATCACGGCAGGCATTACCGGACCGCTCGCGGCGCTCTTGTTGGCGTCGGGTCTCGCGGCTTATCGTCGCTCGGTCGCCGAAGCGCGTTCCTGGTCCGATCGTGCCGAAAGACCAAGATAAAGCCGGCATCGACGGCCGACGACGCGGTGTTTGCAGCGAACAAAACTTTGCAGCGAACAATACATTGAACAAATCGGAGGAGGGCGGCTAGCTATGAAAGAGAACGTGAAATATCCCGACTATATCGGCATTTCCGACGTCACCACGGCGTCCTACGAGCAAATGCGCGTCGAGGCGTTTTTCGACGGCCAGCCGTCGATCATGTTCGACGAGCCGGAAGGTTTCGATATCGGCGATCCGCCGGACTTGCGGGGCCGCTCGCGCGGTTGGTCGCCGGTGCATACTCAACTTGCGGCGCTGGCGGGCTGTACGTCGATTACCTGTGCCGTCGTCGCACGCGATCAGAAGTTCAAATACAAGAGTTTTCGCACCAAGCTACGTTCTCTCATCGATATCCGCGGGTTTTTCTTCGACCTGCACCTCCAGCCTCAATATGAGCAACTCAATTTCGATCTGATCCTGTCGACCAAGGAAAGCGCAGCACGTATCCGCGCCTTCGCCGCCGAGGTCGACCGCCGTTGCCCTCAGATCGGCTTGTTCCACAAAGCCAAGATTCCTTTGGTGATGTCGTGGTACCGGGAAGGCGACAAGACGCCGGTTCATCAGGACGCCTTTCATTTGCCCAAAGGGCCGACGCCGGAAGACCGGTTGATCGCCAAAGCCAAAGGCGCCGGGAAACCGAAATCGGGCAGCGCCCGGAAAAAAGCCAAAGGCGGCAAGAAAAAGAAGTAAACTCGGGGCCATG
>JAGREB010000157.1 GCA_020446775.1 Paracoccaceae bacterium | reverse complement strand
TGATCGTGAACGGCTTCTGCAAGGAAGTTTTGCAAACGCTGCCGATGGAATTCGCCGTCGAAGCGCAAAAGCTGGTTGGGATCAGCCTCGAAGGCAGCGTCGGCTGATCCGGAGGATGTCATGGCACTCATAGAAATCGACGATCTGCATGTCTCGGTCGCGGACCGCGAAATTCTGAAAGGCGTCTCGCTTGCGATCGACGCAGGTACGACCCACGCGATCATGGGGCCGAACGGCACGGGCAAAAGCACGCTGTCCAACGTAATTGCCGGGCGCGAAGGCTACGACGTGACCAAAGGATCGATCACGTTCAACGGCAAGAATTTGTTCGATATGGCGGCCGACGAACGCGCGCGCGCGGGCATTTTCCTGGCGTTCCAATACCCGGTCGAAATCCCGGGCGTTTCGACGTCGGCCTTCCTCAAAACGGCGATCAACGCGCGCCGGCGCGCCGCAGGCGAACCGGAAATCGATGCGATGGAATTTCTGAAATTGGTCAAGTCCAAGACCAAAGCCCTTGGAATTCCGGATGATATGATCAAGCGGCCTCTCAATGTCGGGTTTTCGGGCGGCGAAAAGAAGCGCGCCGAGGTTTTGCAGATGTCGCTGCTTGAGCCGCGCTTTGCCGTGCTCGACGAAACGGATTCGGGTCTCGACATCGACGCGCTCAAAGTCGTCGCCGACGGGGTCAATGCGCTGCGCGATAAAGAGCGCGCGTTCCTGGTCATTACCCATTACCAGCGCTTGTTAAATTATATCGTGCCCGATTTCGTGCACGTGCTGTCCGGCGGCAGGATCGTCGCAAGCGGCGGAAAAGAGCTGGCGGCCAAGCTCGAGGCCGAAGGCTATGCGCAATTTCAATCGGCGGCATAGGCGAGGCGTCGGGTGACCATCGTCACGGCACGGCCTGGGCTTTTATCGCATCCGTTCGGTGAGCGTTATGCGGCGCGGATTGGCGCGCTGCCGGGGGCACCCCATGCCTGGGTCGATGGTTTGCGGCAATCGGCCCGGGCAATTCTCGGCGCGCAAGGTTTGCCGGGGCCGAAAAGTGAAGCCTGGAAATTCACTTCGGCAGTTGATCTCGCCAAGACGCCGTTTATTCCCGCAAATCTGGCGGATGACATCGACGTCGTCGACGTTCCGCATAACGTGCCCCGGATCGAAGGTGCAGTTCGGATCGTTACCGTAAACGGGATCGTGCGCCGCGATCTATCGGACGCTTTCGACAAGATCGACGGTGTTTCGGTGTTGTCTCTCCGCGAAGCGCTGGCGGCCGCGCATGAGACGCTGAAGGCCGTGATTGGCGGGTTGGCTTCGCCCGGCGCTTATCCCATGGCGGCGGTAAACACTGCGTACATGGCCGATGGATTCGTCATCCAAGTCGCCAAAAATGTTCAAACAACGCGCCTGCATCTTATTTCGATCGGGGCGGCCGGCGCCGAACCGGTGTCTTTTCACCCGCGTAGCGTGATCGGCGTGGCTGCGGGGGGCAATGTTGCCCTGGTCGAAACGCATGTCGGCTTGCCTGGGCATAGCTACTTCAGCAACCCGGTGACCGAAGCCGTTGTCGGACAAGGCGGCGTGCTCAAGCGCTATGTCATGGTCGACGAAGATGCCGATGCCTTCCACGGTTCTGTTTCGGCCGTTTCGCTTGCGGCGCGGGCGACATATGAAGACTTTCGCCTTTGCTTGGGGGGGCGCAAGGTTCGCCAAGACATCGTCGTCAATCTTGAAGGCGAGGGCGGTAACGCCCAGATTCATGGTGCCTATGCGCTGGCACGGTCGGACCATGCCGACATATCCACTTTCATCGATCATGCTGTGCCGTGCTGTACGTCGGCTCAGGAATTCAAAGGCGTGGTCGCCGGCAAGTCGCACGCGGTTTTCCAAGGCCGTATTCGTGTCGCCAAAGACGCCCAAAAGACCAACGCCACGCAAAGCCATAAAGGGTTGTTCCTGAACCCCGGCCCGGTCATCGACTGCAAGCCCGAACTCGAAATTTTTGCCGATGACGTTCAGTGCGCCCATGGTGCAGCGACGGGCGAGGTCGATGAAGGTCAACTCTTCTATCTGATGTCGCGCGGTATCGATCCCGACACAGCGCGGGGCTTGCTGATCGCCGGATTTGTCGAAGGTGCGACGGAAAAGATCTCGGACGAACCCGTCCGGGCCGCGTTTGTGGGTGCAATCGAAACGTGGTTGAAGCGGCGGCTGGCCGAGGCGGTGGCGCTATGACCGGCACCGCGGTGAAATTGGACGCGATCAATGGCCGCTTCGATGCTTTGGCATTCAAGCGCGATTTTCCAATCCTCGCGAAACTGGTGCATGGCAAGCCGCTGACATATCTGGATAGCGCGGCGTCGGCGCAAAAGCCCAAGGCAGTCATCGACGCGATGACATTCGCCTACGAGAACGAATACGCGAATGTTCACCGCGGCGCTTATTACTTGAGTGAGAAAGCGACTTCTAATTACGAAGCTGCGCGCGAAACCGTCCGGAAGTTCGTCAACGCAGCCCACGCCGAGGAAATCGTCTTCACCAAGGGTGCGACGGAAGCGCTGAACCTTGTCGCTGCAAGTTACGGCCGGTCTGTATTGCAGCCGGGCGATGAGGTCGTGCTCACGGAACTTGAACACCACTCGAACATTGTGCCTTGGCAGTTGATTTGCGAGGCAACCGGCGCCGAATTACGCGTGATCCCGGTCAGCGCCGACGGAAGTGTGAGTCTCGACTCTATTCAGAGCACGATCGGCGTGCGCACGAAAATCGTTGCGGTTGCGCATGTGTCCAACGTGCTTGGAACGATCTTGCCGGTTGAACAGATTGTCGAGCTTGCACACGCTGTCGGCGCGAAAGTCGTTATCGACGGCTGCCAAGGCGTCGTCCACGAAGCCGTCGATGTCCAGGCGCTCGGTTGCGACTTTTATGCCTTTTCCGGCCACAAGCTTTATGGGCCCAATGGTATCGGCGTCCTGTGGGCACGGCGCGAATTGCTCGACGCAATGCCGCCCTACCAGGGTGGCGGCGAGATGATCGCTACCGTGAAGTTCGCCAAGAGCACCTGGGCGGAGCCGCCGGCCAAATTCGAGGCGGGAACTCCGCCGATCGTTCCCGCGATTGGGTTGGCCGCCGCCATCGACTATCTGTCGCGAATCGATCGCGCGGCGCTGATCGAGCACGAGCGCGATTTGCTGGGATATGCGATGGACCGGTTGGTCACGGTGCCCGGCGTCAAACTAATCGGCACGGCGCAGCGCAAGGCTTCGGTGCAGTCTTTCGTCATGGATGGTGCTCATCCCCACGACCTTGCCACGGTGCTCGACCGTTCCGGCGTCGCCGTGCGTGCGGGCCATCATTGTGCCCAACCGCTGATGACTGCACTTGGTGTGACTGCGACCTCGCGGGCGTCGTTCGCGCTCTACAATACACGCGAAGATGTGGATGTCCTGGTCGCGGCGTTGCACAAAGCGCGGGAGATTTTGTTGTGACTTCCGCCGCCGCCGAATCGAATGACCTGCTGTCGCTGTATCAGGATGTCATCCTCGATCACGGCAAGCGTCCGCGTAACGCCCGCACCGTCGATGCCGCCACGTGTTCGGCCTCGGGAAACAATCCTTTGTGCGGTGACCGGGTAACCGTGACCGCCCGAATCTCGAGTGAAAACCAAATCGAGGACGTGGCGGCTCTGGCTAAGGGGTGCGCCATATCCGTTGCGTCCGCTTCTCTGATGACCGAAGTCCTAAAAGGGCAGTCGGTCGATGCGGCACGGCGCATGTTCAAAGCCGTTCAGGATTTGTGTACCGGCCAGCGCCAGCCCGATGAAGCAAAGGCGGATGTCGGTCCGGCACTTACCGCGGGCGTCGACCGGCTCGCTGCACTCAGTGGCGTTCAACAATTTCCGGCAAGGGTCAAATGCGCGACGTTGCCATGGCATGTGCTGATCTCGTGCATCGAGGGTACGGACCGCGCAACCACCGAAACGGGATCAAACGCATGAACAGCGCGAATAAAATTGCACCGAGGTTACCGACATGATGCCGCCGTACGATATGCCTGCCATGGACGGGTCGCCGCCTGAGGAAGGGGACAGCGTTCACGCGGGATCGCCGCTGCCAGCAGGTGAAGCGGCCGCGAGCGAGGATGCCGTGGTCGAAGCGCTGCGTACGGTTTTCGATCCTGAAATTCCGGTCAATATCTACGACCTGGGTTTGATCTACGACATCGCGATTGCCGAGTCCGGCAAAGTCGATATCAAAATGACGCTGACCGCGCCGGCGTGTCCGGTTGCCGGAACGCTTCCGAAAGAAGTGGCGGACCGTGTCGCCGAGGTTAAAGGCGTCGGCGAAGTCGACGTAATCATAACCTGGGACCCGCCGTGGTCGCCCGCCAACATGTCCGAAGTCGCGCGTGTTGCGCTCGACATGTTCTGAGTGATTTGAATCAAGCCTCAGGAACTCCTATTTGGATTGATGCCATGACAGAAACCTCAGCTTCGCAAACCACCCGCCGGCCCGCACCGCCGCCGCCGATCACATTGACCGAACGCGCCGCCGCCCGCGTCCGCGAGCTGATTGCGCGCGCCGAAAAACCGGTCTTGGGTTTGCGCGTCGGCGTTTCGGCTAAGGGGTGTTCGGGACTCGCCTACGTCGTCGAGTATGCCGAGGAACAAAGGAAATTCGAGGACGTGGTCGAGCAACACGGCGTCAAAGTGTTCATCGACCCGATGGCCGTGATGCATCTGCTTGGCAGCACCCTCGATTACCAAGAGGGAAAACTGGAAAGCGGCTTTGTCTTTGAAAATCCCAATGAGAAAGGCCGCTGCGGCTGCGGCGAAAGTTTCACGGTTTGAGGATTGGCGGCCGGAATCTAGTTTCGGTCAGTTCGATTTTGACCGGTCGGTTTTGCCCAACCTCCGTTGGATGACGTCGAGCAATTTGACCGGGTGAACCGGCTTGTAAAGCACGTCGACCCCGCCATAGCGGAACTCCGGGTCGTCTTCGACCAGTTCCTCAAGCTTTTCGGGCTGGCCCGTAACGAGAATGGTTTTGATTCCCGGTACGCGTTGGCTGAGTTCTTGCCGCAATTCCAGCCCGCCCATTGTCGGCATCATGATATCGATGACGGCGATATCGATCGGATATTCGTGAACGCGCTGCAAAGCCTCCTCGCCATGGGACGCTTCGGCGACGTCATAGCCGCGTTGACGAAGAAGATCGACAAACGACTCTCGGACCAACGCATTGTCCTCGACCACGAGAATTCGACCGGCCGAAACCATGGTGCTGAAGCCCCTATGTTCTCAGGTTGGACGAAAGATTAGGGCCTCGCCACGCGATGCTCAATCGTTCAATATCAGGGGGACGAACCTTATCCTCGCATTGGCCATATTCCGATGATCATTACGATTTTAAATACGCTTGTCGCCGTTGCGCTCGTTGGGGTGGTTGCCGTGTTAGGTACGGGGCTGGTCAGCTTCGTCATCGGCGGCGATTTTAACCGTAAATATGCGAACAAATTGATGAGGCTTCGTGTCGCGACGCAGGCGTTCGCGGTCATTGCGCTGTTTCTGCGCGTCCTGGTTGGATCGGCGGGCGGTTCCTAGACCGTACGTTTACAACAATCGGGACAGCAACCTAATCGCGGTAATCGCCAGAAATGTCGCGAAGGCCCATCGCAAAGCGCGCGGCGAAATCGCGTGCGCGATCCGTGTGCCGGCAGGTGCCGTGAAAAAGGTCGTCGCGGCGATCAGCACGAACCCGAACACATTGACGTAGCCGATATTTCCCGGCGGCAAGTTCGCCGTATCGAAACCGCCGATCACGTATCCAACGGCCGCCGGAACGGCGATAATCAAACCCAGGGCTGCGGACGTGCCGATCGCGCGATGTATCGCGATCCCCCAATAGGTCAGCAGCGGGACGGTGAGACTCCCGCCGCCGATTCCCATTAGCGCCGACACGAAGCCGATTGCACCGGCCGCCGCCGATGTCGGCGCGCGGCCCGGAAGTCGAACCTCGATATTTGCATTGGTGGCGCCGCGCGGTCTGACCAGATCGACCGCGACAAACAGCGCGACAAATCCGAATATCGACCCTAGTGCGCGGCCATCGATGAGCGTTGCAACGAACGCGCCGGCCACGGCGCCGGCGGCGATCCCCGGGGCCAGCAATTTGAAAAGCTCTGTATCGACCGCACCTTTGCGTGCATGGGCGCGCGCCGATGCAACGGACGTCGGAATAATCGTCGCCAAAGACGTCCCGACGGCGATA
>JAGREB010000156.1 GCA_020446775.1 Paracoccaceae bacterium | reverse complement strand
AGGCCGCCGGAATAGGCCAGCACGACTTTTTTGGGATTGGGTTTGGCAGCGCGCGCCATGCGTCAACTCGCGTTCGAAAGGGGTGAGGGGAGGGGTGAAAACGCGCGCAGTATAGGCACAGGGCGCGCGCCCGCAAGAGCGTGAATCGCAAGGTTAAGTGCGCGAATCCGCGCCCGGTGCGGCGAGAAATTGCGCAGTCCGCGCGCATTGCTCCGGGGTCACTGTCAGCGTGATCGGCGCGGGCGCGGAGACGTTCATCGCCCGGGCCACGAGCGCGTTCACACCACCGGCCCGCCGCCGTGCAAATGCGGCAAGGGTATCGTTGTAGGCGGCGGCCTTGTCGGCAATCGCCGCATCGGCCAGGGCAAGATGGGCGATGATCATGACGATCTCATGTCCGGTGATCAGGTCCTCGTCGCGCTCGGCCGCACGGTAAAAGTCGTTGAGCGCCGTTTGCAGTTTGTCCTCGGCTTTAAGGCGCGCGTTTTCATCGGCCCGCATTTTCATGATCTCCTCGCGCGCCGCGGCGATGTCACTCAATCGGTCTGCGGCCTCCGGCCCGCCGTCGTGGGTCGCCCAGGTGATCAGATCGCCGGTGAGGTTGTAGCGCTTCCACAGCAGGTCGATGGCGGCGGCGCGCAATGCGGCGACGCGCGCGGCCTCCCGCGCAATCCGCAAGACAACAACGACGACCGCCGCGCCGACGATGGCCGCGGCCAGAATCATCGTCGCGATCGTCATTTGGAAATACAGCTGTCAGGCATGAAGTTGACCGCCGCCGTCTTTCTCGCGCCAAGCGGCTTCGGCGCGGGCGCGCTGTTCGCGCGCGCTCAGGCGTTCGGAATCGGTCTTGAGCTGGCCGCAGGCGGCCAGGATGTCGCGCCCGCGCGGCGTCCGCACGGTGGCGGTGTATCCGGCGTTATAGAGAATCTGCGCGAAGGCCTCGATGGTGTCCGGATCGGAACACTCGTAAATCGCGCCGGGCCAGGCGTTGAACGGGATCAGGTTGAACTTGCACGGTAAGCCCGCCGTCAGCTTGATGAGGGCGCGCGCATGGGCCGGCGTATCGTTGATCCCCTTGAGCATGACGTATTCGAACGTCACACGGCGCGAATTGCTGAGGCCCGGATAGGCGCGCACCGCGGCCATCAGCTCCTTCAGCGGGTATTTCTTATTGATGGGCATGATGGCGGTACGCGTGTCGTCGTCCGGCGCGTGCAGAGAAATGGCCAGATTGACGCCCAGTTCCTCGCCCGCGCGCACAATCTCGGGCACCACACCTGAAGTCGACAATGTGATGCGCCGCTTGCCGAGCGCGATTCCGTCGTCCGCCATGACGATCTTCAACGCCTTGGCGACCTCCTCGAAATTGTAGAGCGGTTCACCCATGCCCATGACAACGATGTTCGACAACATGCGCGATTCATCGGTCGGCGTCGGCCACTCGCCGTAGGAATCGCGCGCCACCATGAACTGGCCGACGATTTCGCCCGCCGACAGGTTGCGGACTAGTCTTTGCGTGCCGGTGTGGCAGAACCGGCAGGTCAGGGTGCAGCCCACTTGGCTCGAAATGCACACCGCGCCGCGATCTTCTTCCGGGATGAACACCGTCTCGGCTTTTTCGCCGTCGGCGAACGCCAGCAACCACTTGCGGGTCCGGTCGGAGGACGTCTGCTCGCGCACGATCACGGGCCGGCCGACCACATGGTGTTCGGCCAGTTTCGCGCGCAAGTCCTTGCTCAGGTCGGTCATGGCGGCGAAGTCGGTGGCGCCACGGTGATAGATCCAGTGCCAAAGTTGCTTGGCCCGGAACGGTTTTTCACCAAGGTCAACCATCGCCGCGGCCAGCTCGGCCCGGTCGAGGCCCACTAAGGGCGCGCGGGGCCCGTGCGCGGACGAAGCCGGTTCTGGCGGCGTGGGGCGGGGATGGTTCATGTGCGCGCATATACGCCTAATCCTTTGTGTTCGAAAGACTTAGCGGCGAACACGCGGCTTGAATCGGCTTGTCCGGGCGAACCCGGGGCGATACACCAACAACGCGATTTTTTGCCGGGATGGGCCCTGCCAAGGACTTGTTTCAGCGGGAAAAAATGCAACAATCGGAACCGGTTGGACGGTCGCGGCCGATCCGGTGTAATGCCGGTCCCGGCCCGAGCGGGAGTGGGAGAGGATCATGAACGTTGAGCGTCGGTACACCACGCGGCACAAGGCACGCCGCGGCGCCAACCTGTTGACCAGGGCCGCAACTGTGGCCGCAACGGCCGCGCTGCTCGCGGCCTGCGCCGATCACGCCGACGTCGACGCGGTGCGCGCGCTTCCGAATGGCGGCAGCGCGTTCCACAAAGCCCTGCAAAACGATTACGCCGATCTCGCCGGCGGCGAACGTGCCGAGGCCGATTGGAAAGACGCGGTGTTCTTTACGGGCCGCGCCGAGCGTGCGGCCAACGGCGAGACGTTTCCGCCCCAGGGCGTCAGCGAACGCCAAATTCCCGATCATGCCGTCGGCGACATGACGCAAGCGCGCACGCGCCTAATGGCGGTGCTCAACGACGACAACCGCCGCGCCTTGCCGGCGCAGGCGTCTTTGGCCCAAACCGGGTTCGATTGCTGGCTCCAGGAACAGGAAGAAGACATCCAGCCCGAGGACATCGCCGCCTGCAAACGCACGTTCGATCAAGCCTTGAGCGCGCTTGAAAACGCGGTGGTCGAACGGCCGTCGGTACCTGCGCCGGCCGCCGCGCCGCTGCCCAAGCAATTCGAAGTGCTGTTCGACTTCAATTCCGCGAATTTGAATGCGACGGCGCGCGCCACGGTCAGCGAAATCGGCGCGGCTTACAAAGCCTACAACCCGGCGACCGTGCTGGTCGTCGGCCACACCGATACCGCCGGCGCCAGCGATTACAACATCGGCCTGTCGCAGCGCCGTGCCGAGACGGTGGCGAACGCGCTCGCCGCCGAAGGGATCGATCAGAACCGCATGCGGATCGAAGCCTACGGCGAGGTCCGCCCGGCGACGTCAACCGGCGACGGCGTCAAGGAACAAGCCAACCGCCGCGTCGACGTGGTGTTCGACAAGCAGAACGGCCAATAGCTTTTGCCGCGGGATACCGATCAGGCGCGCGCCGCGCGGTCCGGTAATCCCGGCCGCGCGGTCGAGGTCTATAAATCCGCCGCCGGCCGTGAAGCCGTGCGCGCCTTGTATGCGCGCCAGCTGGCGCGCCTCAGCATTCCCTATCGCGAGACGTTCGTGGAAACGCGCTACGGCGCGACGCACGTCCTGGAGATGGGGCCGCATGACGCACCGCCACTGGTCGCGATTCACGGCGTCAATTTTCCGGCGCCGTTCGTGGCCACCATGGCCGCGCCGCTTGCCGCCACGCACCGCGTCATATTGCCCGATATCGTCGGCCAGCCGGGCTTGAGCGCCGAAGTGCGTCCCTCCCGTTCGCGTCATGGTTACGGCCTATGGCTTGCCGATACGCTCGATGCGTTGAACTTGGACAAGGCCGCGCTAGCGGGCATTTCCTTCGGCGGCGGCGTGGTGCTCGATTTCGCGACCTTCGCGCCGCAACGCATCGAGAAACTCGTCCTGTTGGTGCCCGCCGGCATCGACGGCGTTTCGCCCGACTTGTTTTCGATCGGGCGGTTATATTTCGCGTGGCAAATGTATCACTGGCTTCCCGACCGCAGCCACATCGCCGATACCGTCCGCTTGCTCGCGTGGGAACTCGACGAAACTCAAGCGGATTTCTTCGATGCGGTCTTGCAGCACGTCGATTGGATGGTGACGCCGCCGGGGCCGTTCAGCCGTGACGAACTGAAAAATCTTTCCGCACCGTGTGCCGTTTACGGCGCCGAACACGATTTATTTTTCCCGGGTCCGGCGTTGATCGAGGCGGCCGCCCAGGTTCTGCCTAACCTTGCCGACAGCGCGGTCTACGACAGTAGCCACTTTCCGACCGCCGCGATGCAAGCCGCCGTCATGGCGCGGATCGGAAAATTTCTGGAAAGCTAAATCGGCTTAGGCGACGCAAATGCGTCCGCTGTCGCTATCCCGGTGAATCGACAAATCGCGGATCGTCGCGTTGGGGCCGCAGAGTTTGCATGAAGGATCCGGCTTCACTTTGACCATGCGCGTCGTTCCGGCCAGCGCATCGAAAATTAACAGTCTTCCGCGCATCGACTGGCCGATGTCCATGATTTCTTTCAAGACTTCCGTTGCCTGCAACGTGCCCATCACACCGGCCACGGCCCCCAGCACGCCGACTTGCGAGCAGGTCCACACGTCGTCGGGTGGCGGCGGTTCCGGGTAGAGGCAGCGGTAGCACGGTCCGCCGGAGGCGGACGATTGGTCGAGCGCGTCCTCATTGCGGCGAAGCCGCGGCGCGAAGACCGAGGCCTGTCCGTCGAAGCGGTAGATCGAGCCCCAGACGTAGGGGATGCCGAGGAAGTA
>JAGREB010000018.1 GCA_020446775.1 Paracoccaceae bacterium | reverse complement strand
ACGCTGGTCGATGCCGACCTCGCCAACAACTCGGCCAGTTGGCAATGGGTTGCCGGCTGCGGCAGCGATGCCGCGCCGTACTTCCGCGTGTTCAATCCGATCTTGCAAGGCCTGAAGTTCGACGGCGACGGTACCTACGTGCGTCGATGGGTACCGGAAATCGCGCAACTTCCCGATGAATGGCTGCACAAACCCTGGGATGCGCCAGAGAACGCTTTACGCGAAGCGGGCGTAGTTCTGGGCAAGACCTATCCGTATCCGATCATCGATCACAAGGAAGGGCGCGCTCGTGCGCTCAAAGCATTCGAACAGCTTCGCGCGACTTAACCGCGAGGCATGTCCGGGAAACGAGAGAACGGCACCGCATCGGAATGCTCGGGTCGGCAGGGTTGCCCCTTTGCGGCACCGTTCTCTGTGAAGCGCGCCCATGCGTTCCCGTCGCACGCCTTGAACTGCTTCAACGCTCGTCTTCTCAATACGTTATTCAAACGTGGGTTTAAAACCCACGTTTGATATAGCATTTTGATTGGCTCAGAGCAACGAAAAATTGTGGGTTTATTCCCCACAACGAGCTAGATTGCCGCGATGCAGCCTTGGGCAAAAACGCGCAGACCGCGCCGAACGATATGAGCAGTGAAAAATCCGGGACCTCGGTCTCGATCGCAGAACCATCGCCAGCTTTAATCCGGGCTATTTCGCGATTGATGCGCCCGCTGGTGCGCCTGTTGATCGCGCGCGGCATCACCCTGCCCTACCTGACCAACCTGCTGAAGGCGATCTACGTCGATGTGGCGGAACAGAATTTCGGACGGGGCGGTTTGAGCGTTAGCCGGTTAAGCGTAATGACCGGCCTTCAGCGCAAAGACATCAAACGAATTCAGAGCGAGCCGCCGCCCGACCAAAGTCCGCCACCCGCCGTGTCCTTAGGCGCGCGCCTGATTGGGATTTGGACGGGCGGTGAAAAATTTCGCGACAAAGCGGGCCGTCCCCTGGCGTTGCCGCGTACGGGCGACGCCGCGGAGCATCCTTCATTCGATGCCCTGGTCCGTTCGGTGTCTACCGACGTGCGCCCCAAAGCGATCCTCGAAGAATGGCAGCGCCTTGGCCTCGTCACGATCGACAAGGACAACCGTGTCGTTCTCAATTCCGACGCGTTCGTGCCAAGCCAAGGCTTCGATGAGAAGGCCTATTACCTTGGCCGCAACGTCGGCGACCACATCACCACCAGTGTGCACAATTTGTTGGGCGACGGAGCGCCGATGTTCGAACGCGCTGTTTATTACGACAAGCTAACGCCCGACAGCGTCGCGTACTTGCGTGAACGCGCACGCGCGCTCGGCATGGAAACGTTGCTGACACTCAACAAAGAGGCGCTGACCCGCGCCGATGCCGATGAAAGCAAACCCGGTGCGACAAATCGCATGGCGCTCGGCATGTATTATTACGACGGACCCGATCTCAAAACGCCGGAGCCGAAACCGTGACGTGTCGCGCCGCCGTCCTGATCGCCGTTTTGGCGCTTATGTGGGGCGGAGATGCGGCGCACGCACAGGAGTCTGGCGTTTGCCGGTTCGCGCGTGCCGGCGGCGATGGCGTCGGCGGAACCGGTATCGGCAGCGACGTTCTGCTTCGCTTGGTCGGCGCAGCGGACACGACCGATCGCGGCATGGGCGGGACCGGCGTCCTACAAAACACCGAACAGCAACGCGGACTTGGCGGCACGGGCGTGGTGGCGCAGGGCGAAGAACGCGGATTGGGCGGAACGGGGATTGTCGGCGTGGTGACCGGGTTCGCCTCGATTTGCGTCAACGGCTACGAAGTCGAGGTCGATGAAACGACCAGCGTGGCGGTCGAAGGACTGCCGGCGACACCCGACGACATCAAACTCGGCCAAGTCGTCGAAATCGAGGCATACACAGCCAACGGCAAGCTGGCCGCCAGCACGGTGAATGTTCGCCTTGCCGCCGCCGGGCCCATCGAATCCGTGGCTTCCGACAAGTCGAGCTTTACGGTCGCCGGACAATCGATCGAGGTTTCGGCTTTCGGCAACAGCGTTGCGGCGGATGCCCTTACGGTCGGCCAGTGGGTCGCAGTATCGGGTCTGCGCCGGCCCAACGACGTCGTCGTCGGCACCTCGGTGCTTGCGCTGCCGCGCCCCGGACGCGAAGTCTTGGTTGCCGGGCCGGTGCGCGCCGATGCAAACGGCAACGTGCGCGTCGGTCAACTCGCGCTGGCGAACACGGCAGCCCAGGACGGCCAGGCGTTGGTGGTTCAAGGCGCCGTCGCCGGTAACACGATGGCCGCCAGCACGGCACGCGTGGACCAAGGGCCCGCATTCTCGCCGCAAGTTCGCGACGTCTCGATCCAGGCCTACGTCGAATCTCTGACCGCGGGCCAAGTCCGGTTGGGCACGCTAACCGCCGACATCGATACCGCCGCAATTGCCGCCGCCGTACGGGGCGCGGTTGCCGCGCAGGCGATCCAGGCCGAGGGCCGGGTTACCGGTGCCGGTACGGTCGCGGCGGACCGCGTGACGGTGCCGGCGCAACCGGTCGATGGCAGCCGCCCCGTTGCACCTGAACGCGGGCAGACGGCGCCGGCGGTGCCTGCCGCACCCGAATCGGCGGCGCCGGCCGCACCCGAACCGGCACCGCCGCCGCCCGAAGCCCCGCAGCGCGAGCGCGCCAACTCGAACAACCCAACTGCCGACGCTCCGCCGCCACAGGAACGCATCGACCGCCTTCAACAAGCGCCACCTCGCGTGCGCGAGGAAATCCGCCAGCGTTTACGCGATCGGGCACCGACCGAGCGGCCGCAACGCCCTGAACCAGTACGGCCCGAGCGGCCTGTCAGACCCGACCAGCCCGATCGACCGGTGCGGCCCGGGACATAAACCCTTCTAAATCCCCCTCGGAAACACAAAAGGCGCGGAGATGAACACCGCGCCTTTTGGCCCCGCCTCCATGGCGCGGGCAAAACCGCGCCAAGCGATCGGAATTTTCTTACTCTGCCGGCTCCGGAGTTGCCGCCGCCGATTCCATCGACTTCGACAGGATCATGTAGAGCTTGCCCATGTCCGAGGTCGTGAACGTGGTCGTCAATACCTCGGCACGGTCGGTGGCGCGGGCATGTTTCACGAGCGCAGAGTATTCGCGCAGGTAACGCATGACGTAGCCGCGGAACTTCTCGTCTGCCTGATATTTTTTCTGAATTGAATCGAACTTCTGGCGGCTGAGCGTCTTGGTGATATGGCGCAGGAAAACCGCCTGATCGCCCTTGTGATAGCGCTTCCACAGCTCTTCTTCGACCGAAGGCTGGAAAATTCGGGCGATATCGACGGCGATGCCGTGCAATTGCTCGATAACGTAACCGGTGTGTTCCAGGAACTTGCCCGTATTGGCCTTGTCCGCCGCTTCGTCCAGTTGCTTGGCGGAATCGAGCGCCTTACCCGAAGTTGCGAGCAACTGATCCACCTGCTTCGAAAACAGGTGTCCGGCTTTGCCGGTTTGCTCTGTAATACCGTTAGCCGCTTCGACCAAGCCTTCGGCATTCTTGCGCAGGGTCTTGAGCACGACCTCAACGCGCGCGACCGCTTCGTCGGCCGATTTGCCGAGGTTTTGCAATTGCTGACGGAACGCCTCGCCGGATCCGCGCACGCCGGAACCGATCTTCTCCGACGCATCGCCGAATTCGGCGAGCGACTGACGCATCTTGTCGGACGCGACACTGACCTGAGCCGCGCCGCGGTTGGTCGCGTCTTCGAAGTCGAGCATAAGTTTCTGCAGCGAATCACGGAACCCATTGAGGCGCATCTGAGCGTCGTCGGCCGCCGTCGTCAGATTGTCGGAACGCTGACGCAATCCGTCGCCGACCACGGCCATCGTTTCGGTTGCATGATTGGCGGCTTTGTCGATCGACGACACCTGAGCCAGGAACGCTTCGGAAGCTTCTTTGACTTTTCCGGCGGCAGCATCGGACGCGCCGCGCAGGCTGTCCTTGCAGGTATCGAGATTGTCGAGCACGGCCTGCATGTCTTTGGTGACCTGCTGCGCAACGGCCGA
This sequence comes from Paracoccaceae bacterium, assembly GCA_020446775.1. Lineage (GTDB taxonomy): Bacteria > Pseudomonadota > Alphaproteobacteria > Rhodospirillales > Rhodospirillaceae > VGEM01. Next base: position 1,581 of record JAGREB010000018.1, on the reverse strand, counting down.
CAGCGCCGAAACTTCGCCGCCGATCTCGCGGCTGACGTCTTTGGTTTTGGCAACCGAGTGCGAAACGGTGTCGGTGACTTTTTGCGACGTGACTTCGAGTGATTCGCGGATCGACTCGAGTTCCTTGGTCACGCGCGCCGACAGCTGCATCAACTCGGACGAATTCTGGCTCAGAATGTCGGACATCGAGCGGACGTGCGCCAAAACCTGTTCGGATGTTGCGCTCATCTGACGCGCTTGCTGCGACAGCGCCGTTTCGCTGAGTTTGACGTGGGTCGCGAGTGTATTGGCCGACATTTCCAGTTCGTCGTTCTGGCGGCGCAAGGTATCGCGGATGTTGTCGGCTTGCGCCGACGCGCGTTGCGCCGAATTTGCCAATTGCTCGGCGTGCTCGCGCACGCGGGCGCCGACCGTATCGATCTTCTGGATCACCTGATCGGAAGCCGCGCCCATGGCGTCGGCGCGGCTGATGGCAATATTGGTGGCTTTTTCCAGATCCGCCGTCGCGCGGTCGAATTTCTCGGTCACGACCTTTGAGCGCAGCGAGAATTCGTCCGCCGAGACGGAGAGCCGGTTTTCGACGCGCGAGGCCGCTTCGTTGACGTTTTCGGCCTGCTTTTTGACCATCGCTTCGACTTGGCGAAGCTTCGACACTGCACCGTCGGATGCGGCATTGAGTTCCTTGGTCTGGATGGCGAGGGCTTCCTCGACAATCTTCACGCGCGACAACACGCGCTCCATGACTTGATCGAGCGCGGCAGTCTGCTGGCCGAGGCGGGTATTGACCTTGGTCGCCTGGTCCTCGATGCGCGAACCGGCCGCCGCCAATTCGTTGCGCTGGCGATCGAACAGCGTTTCGAGCGTGCTGGCTTTGCCGACCAACGTATCGGCGATCTCCGACACGGTGGCTTCGGTGCGCCGCGCTGCTTCTTCCACTTTTTCGGCGTTCGAAGAAACGGCTTTGGTCATTTCCTCGGCGTAGGATTTTGCCGCCTCGCCGGTCTTGGCCAGCGACTTTTCCTGGTCGGCCATCTGCTGCGCGATGGCCGCGCTCATGCCGCGCGCGCGTTCCGTTGCCGCGCTCAGGCTGTTGATATGGCCAAGCAGGCCTTGTCCCATCGCGTTGACTTCGGACAGGGTTTTCTGGCTCGAGTTGCGGATGAATTCCTGTTGGCGGCGCAATGCGTCCTCGATCTTGAGGTTCACGTCGGACGCGGAATCGATCATCTGCTTGAGTTTATCGACTTGCTCGGTAACGGCGACCACGGCGCTGCTCACGCCGGCGTCGAGGATGCCGGTCGACGTGGCAAGTTTTTCGGTGTCGCGCACGAAGGTCGATTGAATTTTCTGAATTTGCTTGGCGGCGGCTTCGCTGGCCTCCGTCAGAGCGCGCGCCTGAGACTTCAGAGACTCCGTGATGGCGATGACACGCGCCTCGGCGTGTTCGGACGGATAGGTAAGCTGGGCGAGATGGCGGCGCAGGGCTTCGCCTTCGCTCGACAACTGACGGCCGCGATCGAGATACGCGATCAACAGCCACGCGAACGCGACCGGCAAAATGCAAACCGCCAAGAAACCGCC
>JAGREB010000155.1 GCA_020446775.1 Paracoccaceae bacterium | reverse complement strand
ACCGAACGCGTGATCCGGTTGCCCGACACCTATCAAGCGAATGACAAAAATCAAAGTCATCCCGCAAAGGCGTCGACCCGGGCAGATCACGGATTGCCGGCGGAAGGATTTGTTTTTTGCTGCTTCAACAACTGCAACAAAATCACGCCGCAGGTCTTCGAGGTTTGGATGCACCTGCTGCGCAACGTGAAAAACAGCGTGCTTTGGCTTTTGAAAGACACCGAATCCGCCAAAGTTAATCTCATACGGGAAGCGGAATCACGCGGTGTGGGAAGTCATCGGTTGATTTTCTCACCCAAACTGCCGCACGGCAGTCATTTGGAGCGCCATCACCACATCGATCTATTTCTCGACACTGTCCCTTGCAACGCGCACACGACAGCAAGCGATGCGTTGTGGATGGGGGTTCCGCTGATCACGTGCTGCGGTGAGGGATTTGCGTCGCGGGTGGCCGGAAGTTTACTGCGCGCAATCGAAATGCCGGAATTGATCACGACATCGTTGCCGGACTACAAAGCTCTTGCGCAAAAGCTTGCCACCGACACCGATGCACTGAGAAACATACGCGAAAAGATCGCGCGCCAGCGGCTGACAGGCCCGTTGTTCGATACAGACCGCTTTGCCCGTCACCTCGAAGCGGCCTATGCCATGATGTATGACCGGCACGTGCAAGGCTTGCCCCCGGCAGATTTCGACGTGCCGCCGATCACCGGGCCCTCGGTTTGATTTCCGTAGGTTTACCGTTTTCATCGAGGGCAACGTAAATGAACACACCGTCGGTGACATGAACCGGATCACCGTGCCGTTCGCGCCGGACCCACATCTGAATGCGCAACGCAATCGACGTCCGCCCGATCCGCTCGATGTTGGTGTAACAGGAAACCTCGTCGCCGACATTGACGGGTTTGTGGAACTTCATGGAATCGATGGCGACGGTCACGACCCGGGTCTCCGTGATCGACGCGGCATGCATGGCACCGGCCATATCCATCTGCCCGACCGCCCAGCCTCCGAATATGTGGCCCGCCGGATTGGTGTCCGCCGGCATCGCGAGTACGCGTAACGACAGTTCCCCCGACGGCGATTGCGGTGGCGGCGACGACTGGCTCATGGCTTGGGCCCATCAAGATATTGTGTTAGATCAGCAAGATAGGTACTTTCCGTAGCGTCTTACCTGCCGATTCGGGATATAATGAACTGATGGCCGACCTTTTCCAACAAAACACCGCACGACGCGGCGACTACACCGCCAAGGACATCGAGGTCCTCGAAGGGCTCGAACCGGTACGCCGCCGGCCGGGGATGTACATCGGCGGCACCGACGAGCGGGCGATGCACCACCTGATCGCCGAAGTCCTCGACAATTCTATGGACGAGGCCGTCGCGGGTTATGCCTCGATCATCGAGGTCCATCTCGGAAAGGATAACGAAGTTTCCATTCGCGACAACGGCCGCGGCATGCCGATCGACCCGCACCCGAAGTTCAAGAAAAAATCTGCAGTGGAAGTCATCATGACCACCCTGCACTCCGGCGGGAAATTCGGCGGCAAGGTTTATCAAACCTCGGGCGGCCTGCACGGCGTCGGCGTCAGCGTCGTCAACGCGCTTTCAAGCGCGCTGACCGTTGAAGTACACCGCGACAAAACCGCCTGGGTGCAAAATTACAGCCGCGGCGCCGCAAAGTCGCCGTTGAAGAAGCAGGGATCGACCAATCGCCGTGGCACGCTGGTTCGATTCACGCCGGACACCAAGATTTTCGGCGATAACGCGAAATTCAATCCCGCCACCGTGTATCGCATGGCGCGCTCAAAGGCCTACCTGTTCGAAGGCGTGCGCATCAAATGGTCATGCGACGCCGGTTTGCTGAAAGGCATCGAAGGCGTACCCGAAAGCGCTGAAATCCATTTCCCACAAGGTTTGACCGACTACCTTGCGCATGCGACCGATGGACGCAAGAAAGTCGCCGATGCGGTATTTCATGGCACAGCCAAGTTCAGCGACGAAGACGGCCGGGTCGAATGGGCGATGTGCTGGCCCGAGGACGGCGAAGGCTTTCTCAACTCATATTGCAATACCGTTCCGACACCGGAAGGCGGCACGCATGAACAAGGCTTCAAGACGGCGCTGCTGCGCGGCCTCAAAGCCTATGGAGAATTGATCAATAATAAGCGCGCCAGCATCGTCACCGGCGAAGACCTTTGGGGCGGCGCCTGCATGATGCTGTCGGTTTTCATCCGCGATCCGCAGTTTCAAGGGCAGACCAAGGAAAAACTGGTTTCGGTCAATGCCGCGCGCCTGGTCGAAACTGTCGTCAAGGATCACTTCGACCACTGGCTTTCGGGAAATCGCGAAACAGCCGAGATTATCCTGGACGTGGCCATTCAGAACGCCGAGGAGCGCCAACGCAAAAAGCAGGACAAAGAACTCACCCGGAAATCGGCGACCAAGAAGTTGCGGCTCCCCGGCAAGTTGGCCGACTGCACCAAAGCGGAAGCCGAAGACACCGAACTGTTTATCGTCGAGGGCGATTCCGCCGGTGGATCGGCCAAACAAGCCCGCCGGCGCGACACGCAAGCTATCCTTCCGCTGCGCGGCAAGATCCTTAACGTCGCCTCTGCCAGCGACGAGAAATTGCGCGCCAATCAGGAGCTTCAAGATCTGATCGAAGCCCTCGGTTGCGGCATTCGCGACAAGTTCGACGAGAAGAAACTCCGCTACGAGAAAATCATCATCATGACCGACGCCGACGTCGACGGCGC
>JAGREB010000154.1 GCA_020446775.1 Paracoccaceae bacterium | reverse complement strand
GCAAGCAGCGCGCCGCGCACCTGGGTGCGGTTGCGCACGATCAGCGCCCGCGCCGGGCGCACGGCTGCGGCGAGGTCGGCAGGACGGTCGACGAGCTTGGGATCGTACAGGACGTCGAAGCCGGCCAAGTGCGCGGCCAGCGCCGCCTCGTCCATGAATTCGGAAATGACGATGTCCGCCATGGCAGTTCGTGCCCCTATTGCCGATCGATCTCGCGGCCGGCCAGAGCCTCGATCTCCGCCAGCAGATCGCCGGCGACCTCGAGACCCATGCGCGTGGCTTTTTCCCGCGACTTCAGGCGCCGCGATCCGGGAACCCTGACGGCGGGGTCGGCGGCGATGGCGGTCAGTATGCCGCCCATGCGCTCTGTGAATGTCCCCATCGATAGCAGGTTGGCATCGAGGGCGACGATCAAGTGGCCGAGATTGGGCGCGGCGCCCTTGTCGTCGAGCACCGAATTCGCCTCCCAGCCGAAGTTGCAGCCGGTCACGGCGGCGGCCAGAATTTCCACCATCAGTGCCAACGCGCTGCCCTTGGCGCCGCCGATCGGCATCAGCGATCCCGCCAGGGCCGATGCGGGATCGGTCGTCGGCTGTCCGCCTGCGTCGATCGCCCAATCGGCAGGGATTGGCCTACCGTCTTTTTGCGCCTTGATGATTTTCGCCCGCGCCGCGACCGACAGCGCCATATCGATCACCAGCGGCGGCGTGTTCGGCATGGGCGCGGCGAAGGCGACCGGATTGGTGCCCATCATCGCCGTCTTGCCGCCCCAGAACGCCATGGCTTTCGGCGAGTTGGCGAAGGCGATGGCGACCAGACCGGAATTCGCCAGCCGCTCGACGTGCGCGCCCGCCTGTCCGAAGTGATGCGATCGCCGGATCGCGGCAATGGCGACACCGCTGTGGCGCGCCATCGCGGGGAGCTGCTCGATCACGTAATCGATCGCCGGATAGGCGAAGCCCGACTGCGCATCGACGATCAACGCGGCCGCCGCCGCGACGTGCACCACCGGCTTGGCGCAGCCGTCGACTTTGCCATTGAGCGCTTGCTTGCAATAGGACGGCACGCGCGACAGGCCATGGCCGGGCTGGCCGTCGGCTTCGGCCGCGACCAGCGCGCGGGCGGTGGAGCGAGCGTTTTCGGCCGAGGTTTTCGATATCGCCAGCGCATGCGTAACCAAGCGCTCGGCATCGGCAATGGTCAGCGTCGCCAAGAAAACCCTCAGGCGCTGCGATAGAGTTTGGTCATCACGAACTCGCGGTGACCGAGCGCCTCGGCGGCGGTCATGCGCCCATTCGCGGTCTGCACAATGCAGTCTATCAACGCGTCCCCCGCCTGATCGATGGTCATCTCGCGGCGCACGACGCCCGATACGTCGACGTCGATATGCTCGCCCATCGTGCGCACGGTGCGCGGATTGCCGGTGACCTTGATGACCGGCATGATCGGATTGCCGATCACGTTGCCCTGGCCGGTCGGAAAGATATGCATGACGTATCCGGCGGCGGCCTGAAGGGTATTGCACTCGGCGGCGGCCGACGAGGTGTCCATGAAATAGAGGCCTGGTCCCTTTTGCGGCGGTTCGGCCGGCTTCAATACGTCGATGAACTTCACCGTCTTGCCGATCTTCTCGAGGTTTCCGAGCGCCTTTTCCTCGATGGTGGTCAAACCGCCCTCGATGTTGTCTTTGGTCGGCTGGCTTTCGGATAGATCCGAGGTCTTGTGCGCCTCGATCACATCGTCCTGATAAGCCTGCCAGGTCTTCATGAATTTCTCGGCCACGTCGGGCGACGCCGCGCGTGCCTTGGTCAGGTGCTCGGCGCCGGTCAACTCGGACGTCTCGCCGAAGCAGCCGTACAATCCGGCCGGGATCAACTTGTCGTACATGTTGCCGACGGTCGGGCACGACGCCAGCCCCGTGGTGGTGTCGGATTCGCCACACTTGGCGGCGATCCAGAGTTCGCTCACGTCGCATTCGACGCGCAACTGGCCGGAGGTACGATGAACGTAATCCTTGGCCACCCGGGACGCGGCCGCGACCGTGGCGATGTCGCCGTTGCGCTCGATCGAGAATCCGGTGACCGGTTTGCCGGTCTTGGCGATGCCATCGACGATGCGTTGTGTCCAACCGGGTTCGATGCCGATCACCACGCATGCCGCGATATTGGGATTGCTGCCGGTCCCGATCATGGTCCGGAAGTGAAGTTCCAGATCCTCGCCGAACTGAAGCCGCCCGTAGGCATGCGGCAGCGCCATCGTGCCCTTGATGTTGTGCGCGACCGATTCGCACGCCGCGTTCGAGATGTCGTCGACCGGCAGGATCGCCACGTAGTTGCGGACACCGATGCGGCCGTTCTCGCGCCGGTATACCCAAATCTTGCGTTGTGACGCCATGACCCTGTCCTTACCAGCGCTTGGTCTTGAGGTTGTGGACGTGGACATGGTCGCCTTTTGCGATCGGTGCGACGACCTTGCCGATGTCCTGACCGTACTTGATGATGGTGTCGCCGATCTTGAGGTCGCGCAGCGCGACCTTGTGGCCGATCGGCACGGCTGTATTGACCTTCAGGCGGAAATCGGAGTTGTCCTCGGTCACGACGCAAAGCATGTCGGTTCCGGGTTCAAGCTCTTCGACAACCACGACGCCGACGTTGTCACGCCGGTCGTGGACCAACAGATGGGGGATCGTCACGTGGTGTTGTCTCCGAAATGCGCCATCGCGCTCGTGACCTGAGTGGTTTTTTTGAACC
>JAGREB010000153.1 GCA_020446775.1 Paracoccaceae bacterium | reverse complement strand
TCGAATCCTGGCGCCCCAGCCAACCTCCCGAACGATCGCTGCATCTCCGACTTTCGAGTAAGAAAGTGCACCTTTCTGGGCGGAAAGCGCCTTCTATTCATGCTCGCCATCCAGAGACAAATTGATCATTGGCCTCCTGGCCCAATTGCCGTGAAAAATCTCCGGACGGTAGATTGCGGTATGGCGAGATTGCGACTTGGCGCGGGAGCTAAGACAAATTGGAGCACTCTTGGTTCGGCATGTTGCTATGCAACGCATCTCAATAATCATGTTTCATGCACAGCCAGCACCAATTCGGCTCTACACCTTTATGTTCATTAAAGTATATCGGCTCTCAGCGCGCTCAAATTCCGAAGGGAATGATTCATGAAAGTGAATCGAGACAAACTTACTGCTGACAGACTCGAAGGCAAGCTCCAGAGATTAAAAAGCCTGCTCCAAGACTATGAACATAATGATGTCTCAAAACTTTCCGAAATCGCAGAAATAATCGTCCTTGCCTACGAGTACGTCTTCTTGAACAAGCGCCGGACCAAATCACTTCATTTTGAATATGCACAACAAATATTTGACTACTTCCGGACTGTTTTTTGCCCTCAAGTTGTTTTGCTACTCAAATCTCCTGAGGGGTATTGGGGATACAGTCGGAGGAATGTTCTATCAGTTCTCCGCGCAATAAATCTTCATGCAGATGAAGCCCATCGCTCCGAACGAGACACTGTTCTCAAAGATTTTATCTTGGATGAACGTAACGATGTATCGATGGAGTTTGCCCTTACTCATTGTTGGCTATTTACTCCTGGCTTAAGTTATGTAGGCGGAAATAAAGACACGGCGAATCCGTACGCGGAAACAATCATTTTTGACGGTGGCGCCAAAAAGATTCTGTCAACAATCGAATCTATTGCGATCGAGACAGCGATCGAATTTTTCAGTTTATGCACTGTTGGCGGATACCGTAATAAAAAGCGCATCTATTTATCCGGCTTTGACACTCAGGACGAATTGAAGAAGCGGATTGGTGAGAAGAGTGCTAGTTCGATTGGCGCTACTATAGATTGGCATCGCAATGGCGGGCTAATCGGAACTCTGCCTGAAAATTAGTGGTAAGAGATTTCACCTCGCCGTCGCTTGCATCCAGATGGCTGCGGAGCAAGAAATCAACTTCTTCGCCGTCAGTTTCGGTGGCTGGCGTCCCTCAAGAATCGCCTCCGTCAACTTCGGCGGCAAGAACGCCAGCGGTATAACGGCCGCGACATAGCCGCGGTGCACGCCTTCTACTTTCGCGATTTCATCAGTCGATGTCCCTGTGACGAACTGCGCGTTCCATTTGTGGGCCCGCATTACCGTTTTGATTAAACCGGGATCAGCCTTCTTGGAAACGGCAGCGTAATTCATTTCTCCGATGAGCAGTCGCTGTTCTCGGCCACTTCGTTTCAGTCGCGCCGCAACTCTTATTTCGAAGAATTGAGTCATATCACGACTAAGTTTCGAATTCTCATCGACCGCATTAGAACTGTTCGTTGTTCGACCTTTGGCGAGCCCAAGCGCAGCTATCAAACCGTTCTTATCGATTGCTATCGCCACAGATTCAGACCCAACCACAACCTTCCTGGTTATTTGAAGTAAGATTTCGCGCTTCCTTGCGGACACCGCTTTGGCAAATCGATTTCTCAGCTTATCCGTGGCATCTACGACCTCTGATAGCTTGGGATTTTCATTCTCGTTCGGCGTCTTGAGTTCTGCCGCGACACGCACTGGGTCAGCCAAAAGTTTTTCAATCTGATCTATGACCAGACTTTCGATCTGTTCGGCCGGCATGCGTTTGATGTGCCCGGCTTTGTCATCCCGATTTTGCAACACCGCCTGAGAAACATAGTACCGGTATCGGATTCCGCGCCTGCTGGTGTGTGACGGCGTCAGGACGTTGCCGCGATCGTCGAACAAGATACCTGCCAATAGACTGGGTTCTTTGGCACCAACCCCGTTTTTCCGGTCGGTGGCATTACCGTTGAGCGTGGCTTGAACCCGATCCCAGAGATTTTGATCGATGATGGGCTCGTGGAGACCGGGATGTGCCGATCCCTTGTGAACGGCCTCGCCCAGGTAGGTCCGGTTGTTCAGCATGTAATAAAGGTGGCCACGGGAAAAATTGACCCCGCCGACCGTCTTTCCCGACTTATATTTACGGACCTTGGTTTTGAGCCCCCTTGCCTTGAGTTCGACCTGGAGCCGTCGGACACATACCAGTTCGACGTAGAGTTTGAACACTGTCCGGACGACCTTGGCTTCTTCCGAATTGATAACGTAGCGCTGGTCTTCAAGGTCGTAGCCCAAGGGGACGGTTCCGCCCATCCACATACCCTTGCGCCGGGAGGCCGCGATCTTGTCGCGGATCCGCTCACCGGTGACCTCCCGCTCGAATTGGGCAAAGGACAAGAGGACGTTGAGGGTCAGGCGCCCCATGGACGTCGTCGTATTGAACTGCTGGGTGACCGAGACAAACGACACGCCATGGCCATCGAAGGTTTCGACGATCTTCGCGAAGTCCGATAGCGACCGCGTTAGCCGATCGACTTTGTAAACCACAACCACATCGACTTTGCGGTCGCTAATATCGGCAAGCAGTTTGACGAGACCAGGACGGTCCATGTTACCGCCCGAGAACCCGCCGTCGTCATATCTGTTGACGCGTAGTTTCCAGCCTTCGTGGCGCTGGCTGGTGATGAAGGCCTCGCAAGCTTCCCGCTGGGCATCGAGTGAATTGAATTCCTGTTCCAACCCCTCTTCCGATGACTTGCGGGTATAGACCGCGCAGACCAGTTGACGTTTGTTCCCCGCACTCATGGCCGGGCCTCCAGCGCGTCCTCAGCGCGCGATGTCTTCATCGAAGCAGGTCGCGTTCGACTGGTCAGATCGGTGACGATCGGACGAGCGGTATCAGGGTTACCTGACTTCGGAGGATTGGGCCTAAGGCCGAAGAACCGCGGCCCCGACCACCGGGTGCCGGTAATCTCGCGGGCGACCTCGGACAAACTGCGATATTGCTTGTCTCTATATATGTATCCATCCGCTTCGACGCTGACCTCGTGGACGGTCCCTTGCCACTCGCGAATCAGTCGTGAGCCAGCTTTAATCTGTGGAGAAGACGCCGGCGCTCGCTTTCGTTTTACGGGAGTGTCTTCGATACCGGCCTGGAGCATTCGTCGCGCGGCAGCAGAGAGTCCGCCGTACACCTCCTCCTGCATCCGGTAGGCAATCGCGCGGATCAGATAGTGCCGCCGCGCCGCTTTGGGCACGGGCAGTCGATACAATGCCTCCCACCGCGTACGTAAGTCAGGGAGAGATAGGCCGTTCAAAGACGCGATTTGGGCGGCAAGTTCAGCTTGGGTTGGTTTGGCCATGCGGAGACTCCTTTCTCCGCCATGCACGCTCTGTTGCGGCCAAGACGCCAGTCAATTCGACCCAGAACCCGGAGAAAGTGCGGCAAACCTGACGTTTCACGACAATAGTCGCTTATTCGTCCTCGGAAAGTTCCCGTTGCAGCTTGAGACCGCGTGGGGATTTTGTCGTGATCACGTCCAAGGAACCGCATTCGGCGCAGTGGTACTTTTTGAGACCCGTTCGCCGCCAAATCGAATAGATCAGCCCAGGGACGATGAAACAGAGCCAGAGGATCAATTCGATAAAGAAACTGCCCTGGACATGGCGACGGACGCTTTGGCTGCCACAACTGGCACAGATCAATCCACGGGGCGGCCGCACACCATACCAAAGCAAGCCGACCAAACCTGCGATGATCAAAACGCGCAAGGGGCCAGACCAATCCACGCCGCCGTTTGCAGTCTGAGCAGTGTCGACGGAAATTTGCGCGGCCTGGGCGAGCGCTGAGTCAGCCGAACCAATCAAAACTGATGTAGCCAAGCAAGAGAACCCGATAAATAAAATTGCCGGCTTGAGATATCGGCTCGCTCGGTCCTGAAAACGCATACCAAACGCGTGTTTAGGCACGGGTCCACCAAGTGGCTTTTTCAGATTCGAATTTGCCATGTGTGAGAGCTTCCGACGCAACCGTCAATGAAGCCCTAGTTACATATTATAGTTGATAAACTTCAAGTCCAATTTTGCCGATCTTAGCGCATGGACATGCGCAGGGTTGTCGGCCAGAACGTCAAGCGAATTCGGCTCAAATCCGGCCGAACACAAGAGGAACTTGCCGAGTTTTCGGGCTTCAGCCAGCAATATATCAGTGGGCTGGAGAGTGGTTTGCGCAACCCGACAGTCGTAACAGTCTACGAGATCGCCAAGGCTCTTGGCGTCGATCATCTCGATCTCTTGCGCGTCCCCAAGCGCAAATAGCCGCGCCCGCCTCTTTCGACGCGATTTTGGTCGGACGCGCTCTAATCCTCATCATGAAAGTCGCCGTCGTACATGTCGTCGTCGTAAAGGGCAGAGCCGAGGCTGCAAACGGCAACCGGATAGTCCGGAAACATGTCACGCACGATATCGGGGTGTATCCCGAACCCTATTGACCGCTGACCGTACATTTCATCGCCTGGGCGGTAATTGTCGGTATTACTAGGTATCCCGATATCCGGCTGGGTGACGCGTTCGCGTTGTTGGTCCCACAGCAACGCCATAGTGAGAGCATCGACTTGATCATCGTGCCGACTTGGGAACGAAGCGATTTCGTGAACGAAGGCGTGCAACCAGGGAGCTTTTCGCGGCAAATAGAGCCGCCCGTCCATTAATACTGTTTGTATCGAGTAGGCACGGAACATCTTGTCTCCCATCGGTTTCCATCCGATCGCAGCGAGCCTCTTGGTAGCCTTGAGGTCTTGAATCAGCTGCGTACCGGAGCTCGCGTCCTCGATCACGACGATCGGAGTCTTGTGCTTCTCCCGCATGGCGACCGCGAGGTTTCTCAACTCCGGAAACTTGATCCGTTGACGTACGACGTCGAGGACATAGTAGTTATCGCCTTGTCGCTGCATTGCGAGGATCACCGAAAAGTCGTTACGAGGCCCTGATTTTGCGGCCGTATCCATGGCCAAAAAGCGGCGGGTATTCTCGTCGCGCTTCGGAACCTCGTCGTAATAATTGAACCATTTCGGATCGAGAATCTGTCCCTCTGCCGGGACCGGCGCTTGCAGATATTGAGCCGAAAAAGCCGCTGGCCCCACCACACTCTCGGTCTTGCGCAGCGTTTCCAAAGGCTCTCGTTCAGGATGCAGAGCTTCGCCGGCCTTGCGGGAAAAATACCGGTCGTGACCGACTTGAACCGTTTGCTCCGATGTCGCAATGGCCGGCAGATTGAGAACTGTCCAGTCGCCCGTGTATGCGAGTTCAGCGGACAGATCATCAACGTGCAGACGTTGCATGACGAGGACGATCGCGCCGGTTTCCTTGTTGTTGAGCCGTGAATAGACCGTCGATTTGAACCATTCATTGACCTTTTCGATCGCGGCCAGGGAGTGCGCATCGGCCGCGTTGATCGGATCGTCGATGACAATGATATTCCCGCCCCGGCCGGTGAATGTTCCCTCAACCGAGGTTGATAAGCGAAATCCACGCCTGGTCGTCTCGACTTCAAGCTCGGTATTCTTGGACCTGTTGATCCGAAACCCCGGAAAAATCCGTCTATACCTCCGACTTTGGATCAGGGAACGAAAGTCATTGGCGTGTTTTTTCGATAGGTCGTTTGAGTAACTGACACAGATCACCTGCTGGGTTGGATCGTGGCCGAGCACCCAGGCAGGGTACGCAACCGAAGCACAAAACGATTTGAGGTACCGCGGCGGCATGTTGATGATCAGGCGGGTCATGCGCCCAGCAGCAACTTCGCTCAAGTGGTAGGCAATTGCGTCGATGTATGACCCTGGGATGAATTGATCTCCTGGCGCGTAGACTGCGAACATTTCTTGAATGAATGACCGGAGTTCAGACCGACAAATCGCGTCCACGATTTGCTGCTTATTTACGCGGGGCATTTGCACCTCCCGAGCGCTTTCTTGGAGTTTCGAGATTGAGAGGCTTGGCGAGGTCAATTCCCTGCCGGCGTAAGAAATCGGCGATCAGTTCGTGATCTTTGGCAGACACCGCGCCCCCTTCATCCTCGAGTTCTGACTCCGGGTAGTGCTGATGGATGAGATCAAACAGTAAGCGGGCCGAAGGTGCGTGGCCTTTTACGGCCCGCATCAGCGTGCTCAAAATCAATCCCTCGACGACGTTGACGGCACGAACATCATCGCCATCGCGCAAGGAAATCTTGCGCGACAGGACTTGATTGAGTGTCGTCTTAAGGTTTGGTTTGCCTTTGGGGCGACCCTTGGGGTTGCCGGAGCGTCCCTTCTTGAACTGCGATTGCCTGGGCGGTTGCCCATAACCGACCTTGTATTTTGGGGACGTCTTAGCCATGGCCGCGGCTCCGAGCATATCGGTCTCTAGATTTGGCAGTCTGATCGAAGGTTTTGCCGTTTTCGGCATGGGTTGCCGCTTCACCAGTGACCTTCTGCCAACGCCGAATGGTCACATCGACGTATTTGGGGTCGAGTTCGATGGCGGCGCAGGTCCGGCCGGTGATTTCGGCGGCGATGAGAGTAGAACCACTCCCGCAAAACGGATCGAGAATCAGGCCGCCACGCTTAGAGCAATCCTTAATCGCATCGGCCACCATTGCCACCGGCTTGACCGTGGGGTGCATGGCCAGCTCTTCGAGCCGCTCGCGCGTCAGCGAGTTTGTGCCAGCGTAATCCCAAACGTTGGCGCGACTGCGGCCGTACTGACCGAGATTGAAATTATTAATGTGCGGCGCTATGCCATTCTTAAACACAGCAATAAGCTCATGCTTTGAGCGATAAAACGAACCCATTCCGGCATTTGTCTTGTTCCAAACACATAAATTCATAAAGCGCGAATAGATCTGTCGCATAGCTCCGAGCAAAATGTCGATATGCCGCCAATCCATGCAAATGTAGTGGATCGACCCGTCAGTGCTGTGATCGGCGACCAATCGGAATACAACTCCGAGAAATCTCGCGAATTCAGGGTCGGACATTTCGCCACTGCCCCTGACAAACTCGCCGTGCTTGACGCGACCCTGCCCTGAAACGTTTCCGGCAATCTTCACGTTGTAAGGTGGGTCGGTGAAGACCATTTGGGCCCTGCGTTTCCCGAGTACCTTTGAAAACGTCTTTGCGTCAGTCGCATCACCACAGACGACAACATGGCGCCCAAGCCGCCAGCATTCACCCACGCGCGAAACCGCGTGCTCCGTTGGTTCGAGTGCCGGTAGTTCGTCTTCAAGTGCTTCGCCTTCAACTCGGTCCAGATTGAGATAAAGGTCGATTTCGGCGGTACCGAAGCCCAGGACCTCTAAATCGACGCCGAATTCTTCGAGTCCCTTGAGCTCTTGGCTTAGGATTTCGAGATCCCATTCGGCGGCCAGGGCGAGTTGGTTATCGGCAATGACGTAAGATCGTATTTGCTCTTCACTTAAACCTGTAATCTCGATCGTCGGAACGCGAATGAGACCGAGTTTTTGAGCCGCGCGCCAGCGTCCCTCACCAGCGATAATGGTCCCATTTGAATCGACGAGTATCGGATTTACAAATCCATGCTCGGCGATGCTTCGGGCAATTTGGGCGACTTGCTTTTGGCTGTGTTTACGAGCATTCGCTTCGCGCGGTCGGATCGCTGACGTCGAAGCAAGTGCAATTTTCTCGCATTGTATCGTGTTCATCGAATTGTCTACCGCTTTAGCATCTTGAGCGACGATGGAAGAATCCAAGTCAACGCGAATGCGATGACGTTTTGGATGACCTGCGTCTTTCCCACTGCGGCGCATCGGCAGGCGTGGATATTTTATATGATCTGTATGCAGGTTTCTTTTTGACATGGCGCTTTAATTCCGAGCTGGTGACCCTGATTAAGCTGCTGACGGGCGTCCGCGGCGAACGACTGGCGCGTTTTGAACCGCAAGACTCACTTTCTTGGCGAGCATGCTGATTTCAATGAGGTGGCAGCCGAACGCTCCCGATGGCAATTCATTGGCGAGTGGTTGCCGCAAATTATCAAAACCGTAGGCGAATCGCGGCGCGATAATAATCGGATCCTTCTTGCGCCATTGGGCCAAAGACCATAGTTCCTTGAGCTGAACCATGAAAATGACGGCAAAGACTGTTGGATCGTCGTACCCGTCGATCCGCTTTGCGACGTCTTTGCCGAGCGTGTCGGCCTCCCAAACGAGATCATTCGCGGGGAATCCAAGTCTCTCAAGCCGGTTGTATTCTCTCTCGAAACTCAGACGTGCTGCGCGGAGGTACCACACGATTTCTTCTTGCTTGAAACCCGCATCGAGAAGTTTGATGCCGACTGCAAGGTAAAAGACATGAAATTCCGTAAAATATGCTTCCGATCCCGTTCCATCCGGTGGTTTATCATGGAAGGCATATCGTCCCCGACCCGTGTATTTTTGCTGCGTCATTCGTAGGGTTCGATCGATATCCAACAGTCTCTTGATTCTATTTTTGAAAACCGCCGGTACGCGGATCGGTGAAATGTTTGTGAGCGCTGATGACAGCGCCCAAACTGCTCTCCCTCGAGTCACATCCACTTGCATACAAAGTATTTTAATAGGTCGTTATAACGACTTCAATAAAAATGTCGCGTTCGTCAGGCTATGCCGAGTGTCGCCGTACGAGGTATTTAACCGATTGATCTAAAAGAATTGTCGAGATTTCCCAGAAAGCTCAAGTTCTTAGCGAGCGTCTATCCCGAACTGAGCATTATGCTTTACGTGCCTTCGCGAGTTTTCCAGCGGGACCCCGCTTAACGCGAGACTCCCTGATCGTTTCCGTGACTCTGGCAGCCTCAAAATTTGCACGCCGCCAAATTGCAACAAAAGTCTTTCGACTTTCATCCCAGTCTCACGTGGCAGCCAGTGCGGCTTCCACGTCAGATCTCAAATCGGCTGTAGCTTCAAGACCCACTGATAAGCGCAGTAATGCATCGGTGATACCGGCCTTAGTACGTGCTGCCATAGGCATATTTGCATGGGTCATTGTGGCCGGGTGCGCAATGAGACTTTCGATACCCCCTAAGGACTCGGCTAATGTAAAGATTTCAAGCCGATCGACGAGCCTTCTCACGCTTGACATGTCGCCATGAATTTCAAAGCTGAGCATGGCGCCAAATCCTCGCTGCTGACGGCGCGCAATGTCATGGCCAGGGTGAGTTCCTAGCCCGGGATAATGGACAGCCTTTACCATCTGATGTCGGCTAAGAAATCTCGCCAGCTCAAGTGCAGATTCCTGTTGGGCCTCGATACGCGGGAAAAGAGTTCGGATGCCGCGTAACGTCAAATATGCATCCATTGGTGATCCGGTTGTGCCAACTGTATTGGCCCAGTCAGCCATCGCCTCAATGCGCGCCTTGTCGCGCGCCACCACTGCACCGCCAACAACATCAGAATGACCATTAATATACTTCGTCGTTGAGTGGATGACGATGTCTGCGCCAAGAGAAAGCGGTTTCTGAAGTGCTGGCGAAAGGAATGTATTGTCAACTGCCACGAGGGCATCGACTGTCTTTGCTTTCTCCGAAATCTGCTGGATATCAACGATCCGCATCAACGGATTACTTGGGGTTTCGATCAGAAAAAGGGCAGGTCGTTTGTCGAGCGCCGCGGCCACAGTGGTTGGATCGCTCTGGTCAATGAACAAGACCTGAATTTGTTGCCGCTCCTGCCGCTTGCTTAAGAGACGATATGTCCCGGCGTAGCAATCATACGGGGCAACTACAGTCGCATTTGGTGTCAACTGAGAAACAACAAGGTCGATTGCTGCCATGCCTGATGACAAGATAATGCCGCCAGCACCGCCCTCTAGCTTTGCGATCGTGTCGGCAAGCAGGTCGCGGGTGGGGTTGCGCGTCCTCGAGTAATCGTAGGGGCCTTTTTCATTGAATGCCGGGAACGCATATGTCGTTGACGCGTATAAAGGTGGCGTGACGGAGTGGAATGGAGCATCCGTTGCGATTCCATTGTTAGCTGCAATCGTCCGGCCCTCGGCACCTTCTCTCATTCTTATTCATCCTGTGCTTCAATAAATTTGAAATTCGTACTCGAAGGCACGTCGATCAACGCTTTGCTACCTTCTTAGTCGGATAATAGGCACACTCCGCCAGAGATGTTCGATCTAGCTCGGCGAGAAAGGCGTTGCGCGCCGCAACGAGCCGTCCTTTTAGGCGACACGACGGTGTGATGACGCAGTTTCCGCCATCAGCTCTAAAGCATTCGACCAACGCTTGCTCTGCTTCAAGCAGGCGGACAACCTCGCCTAAGGTTATACAATCCGAGTCGCGCGCAAGCTTAAACCCACCGCCAACTCCCTTGCGTGTGACGACTAGTCCTGTTGCGGCCAACGCTTGCACGACTTTGGTAAGATGATTTCGCGAAATCTTGAATTCGGTCGCGATTTCATCGGTACTGAACGTTCGCTCCGGTTCACCCGCGAGTCGCATCAAGGCGCGAAGCCCGAAGTCAGTAAAAGAAGTTAAGCGCATTCTTGTGTTGTCCTAAAAAATTGTTTTGGCGAACGCCACGCTAACATGATAAACTGGTATTATAAATACCGATTTAATACGTGGTGCCAAGTAAATGATCGAGCAGCAAAGACGAGTCGACGCTAGAGCTGAGGTTAGAGCGCAAATCGGCATAGATGAGTCGATGATCGACCGCCTGGTCAGGGAATTCTACCGACGTGTGAAGGAAGACCCTCTATTGGGACCCGTCTTTTCCGCTCGAATCTCCGACTGGGAGCCGCATCTGCAAAAAATGCACGAATTTTGGTCATCCGTTGTCTTGATGACTGGACGCTACCACGGCCAACCCATGGAGAAGCACATGCTTCTACCTGTGGATGCCCGCCATTTCGATAGATGGATCATGCTCTTTACGAAGACATCTCGCTCGATTTGTCCGCCGGTAGCGGCACAGCATTTCAACGAAAGGGCGAGGCGAATTGCGCAAAGTCTTGAACTGAACATTGCCGGACAGCAAGGCGTCACCTTGAAGAAGGGAGAGCGTTTCCGGCGTTCAGACCGCGCCGTACTTTTGCCAGGAAACGCAACCCGCGAAACAGAGTCAATTTCTTGAGAACGATGGACGACACAGACCCGAAGGAATTTGCCTCTCCTCCTTGTCTTATGCACGAGGTCGATCGTGCATACATGGGGGTGGAAGAGGCCGATTCAACACGTGATAAACATGTTGCGCTGCAGGATGCCCTGCCGGCGGGAGTTGCTGCGTATAAGCGCACACCCATATTCGACCAGGACACCGTCCCCGCCGGACTTCGGCGCGAGCATCGCACGAAGGAAGGGGTTTGGGCACTCATTCACGTACTTGAAGGCCGGCTTCTCTACCGGGTCTTGACTCCGCACCAAGAGAAAATCCTTACACCTGCAACGCGAGGCATTGTGTGCCCCCAGCAGCCACATGAAATAGAACTCATTGGCGCCGTCCAGTTTTTTGTCGAGTTTCATGCTGTCACACCGCTAACTGAACAGCCGCATGCACTTTCTGTTTAGGCTGAGGACCGGTGAAACGCTGTACAGAATTGCGCGATCTTTCCGATGATCATCATCGGACTCTTGGTTTGGCTAAGAGAGCGAAGGAAGCCGCAGCCCGTCACGATGCTACCGCAGTGCAGTCGATTTGGCGTGAAATTCGCGATGAATATGACTCGCTTCTCGCTGAACATTTTTTCATTGAAGAAGATTACCTCCTACCACCGCTCAGCGCGGTGGGTGGAGTCGAATTGGTGAGACGGGTCAAGCACGACCATTGTGCGCTCCGGGCACAAGTAGTGAATGGACCTTACAATGAATCGGCCCTCGCGATTTTTGCGCAACGGCTAACTGATCATGTCCGCTTTGAAGAACGCGAACTGTTTCCATTCGCAGAACAGAATTTGAATACTGCCGATTTGCTTCAGGTGGCCGGCGCCCATCGCGAAGCTGCGGCGAACGACCTATCGAATGCTGGAGGATATCATGGCTGACTATAGTACCGTGTTTTCAGTTCGACGCCTCTGGATCATCTTCGGGGCGACCATGTTCGTTATGTTTGGTACGCTGCTCTATTTTGGCCAGCAAATCTATCAAGCCAAACCGCCCATCCCATCTTCGATTGTGACGAGTTCGGGGCAGACCCTTTACACGCGCGCTGATATCGAGCGGGGTCAAAACATCTGGCAGTCGACCGGAGGAATGCAACAGGGCTCAATCTGGGGCCACGGTAGTTATGTTGCTCCGGATTGGTCTGCCGATTGGCTTCATCGTGAAGCGCTTGCGCTTCTCGACATAATTGCGCTTGCCGAGAGCGGGTCCTCCTACGAGGATTTGCCTGCGCCTGAGCAGGCGCGTCTGAAAGCCGTGCTGCGCGAAGAAATGCGCACCAATACATATGACAATTCGAACGGAACTATCACTGTTAACTCCCCGAGAACCCAAGCGATAACCGTTGTCGCGGAGCATTTTGCGGACCTGTTCGAAGGCAAATCAGTCCAAAGCCAAGAATTGCGTGAACAGTACGCAATGCCGATCGATGCAACGCTGTCGAACGATGAAACCCGTTCACTGAATGCGTTTTTCTTCTGGACCGCATGGGCGGCAACAACAAATCGGCCCGGTGAATCCTACACCTACACGAGCAATTGGCCTCATGAGCCTCTGGTTGGCAATACCCCGACCGGAAATGTTTTCATGTGGACCATTATTTCCATCTTCGTGCTCCTCGGCGGCATCGGTGGATTGGTCTGGTACTACGCTAAAGAGTTTGACGTTTGGCGGCGCGACGGTGTGCCGGAGACAGGGTTTGCCGCCAGCGATTTTATGGACAACGCGGTTATTACATCTTCGATGCGAGCGACGACTAAATACTTCCTCGTCGTTGCCGCGTTGTTTCTGGCGCAAATCGGTCTGGGGATCATAACCGCGCACTACGCTGTTGAGGGTCAAGGCCTCTACGGATTGCCATTGGTCGAGTATTTCCCGTACTCGGTCACCCGCACCTGGCATACCCAGCTTGCGGTTTTGTGGATTGCAACCGCTTGGCTGGCAACTGGTATCTACGTTGCCCCCCTTCTTGGCGGCCGTGACCCCAAATGGCAGGTCTTTGGCGTAAACTTTCTGTGGGTCAGCCTCCTTGTCATCGTTGTCGGCTCATTCGCTGGAGAGTGGATGGCGATCAATCGGCTGATACCTGATCTTGCAATCAACTTTTGGTTTGGCACCCAGGGCTACGAATACGTAGATCTTGGTCGTTTTTGGCAGGTTTACCTTTTTATTGGCTTGTTGTTGTGGGTGGGACTGGTGCTGCGGGGTATGTGGCCCGCGTTGAAAGAAAAGGCCACGAAATCTCTCCTGTATCTAATTGTATTGGCAACGGTGTCGATCGGGCTTTTGTTCGGCGCGGGCCTTCTGTATGGCCAGAACACACACATCGCGATCATGGAATATTGGCGCTGGTGGGTTGTGCATTTGT
>JAGREB010000152.1 GCA_020446775.1 Paracoccaceae bacterium | reverse complement strand
AGCTGCTGGCGATCGGCATCGGCCACGACGTCACGCGTTATTATCGCCGTGCCGTCACGCTGATGGACGCCGAGGAATTGGGCGGCGCGGTCATGGCGCAGCTGACCGATCTGTTCGAGGAAGACATCCGGCGCGCGTCGTCGCAATTCGCCGCGGCAATCGGTTGATCTTCGCCCGAGTCTAAGCTGCCGTCTGTTTGCGCTCGCGACGGGCCAGCGCCGCTTTCGCGGACGCCACACCCTGGAGCCGGTCGCGGTCCTTGGCCAGGGAGTCCGTCAGGAACTCGAACACCGCGCGGATGCGCGCGCTGCGGCGCACATCGGGGTGGGTCACCAGCCAAATTTCGAGAATGTGGTTGAACTCGCGTGGCATGAGCCGGACCAGCGACGGCTCGGCATCGGCCAAAAAACAGTCGTGCACGCCAAGTCCGATGCCGGCAAGCGTCGCATGGAGTTGACCGACGAAACTGTTGGAGCGGTGCACGATCCGGTCGGGTGAAAACAAGCTTTCGAGCCGCTGCACGGCGCGGTCGTGCGTCAACATCGCCTCGTCGAACGCGACAAGGGAATGGGATTTCAGGTCGCGCACCGCCACCGGCTCGCCCACGCGGGCGATATAGTCCTTCGACGCATAAAGGCCCATCGCCACGTCGGCGACCTTTTTGGCGATCAGATCGGGTTGCTTGGGCCTGAACATTCGCACGGCGATATCGGCTTCGCGCCGCACGAGATCGACCGCCCGATTGTCGACCTGGATTTCGACACACAGCTCGGGATGCTCGCGGTGGAACGCGGCGAGTTTTTGCGGCAACCAGACCGATCCGATCCCTTCGGTCAGCGAGACGCGCACGGTGCCGGTCAATTTGTCCTGGGCGGCGTCGGCCGTGCGTTCGATCGCCAGCGCCGCCTGTTCGACCCGCCGCGCCCCTTCAAGGACGGTTTCGCCGTCGTCGGTCAGCAACAAGCCGCGCGGCGTGCGCACGAACAATCTGGTTTTGAGTTGCTCCTCGAGCGCGGCGATACGCCGGCTCAGGGTCGGCTGGCTCGTCCGCAGCCGCGCCGCGGCTTTGGAAAAGCTGCCGGTGTCGGCCACAGCCAGAAAATCGCGCAAGGCGCTCCAATCTAGGTTATTCATTTTTTTGTCATCCCGTATTCCAATAACAACTCTATCATTCAATTATTTTGGAAGCTAGAAGGTCTGCGCATGTCACGATATTTGCCCAACAGGGCGGAAGGATTTGTCATGAGTGCAGGAAAATCGTTGATTCACATAATGTTAGCCCTGGCCATGGGCCTTGGCCCCGCCGCCGCCGGCGACGGCGCGCCCCCGAACACCACGTGGCTGTGGTCGAAGACCTCGGCCGCCGTTTCGAATTCGACCGCCGCATTGGCGACCGGCCGCTTCGATCGCGCCATCCGCTTGGCTTTGCGCGCCGTCGCGAACGATACCGGACCGGATCGCGTCATCGCGGTGCATAACCTGTGCCTGGCTTGGTTGGCCAAGGATCAACCGGACGCGGCCGATCCCTATTGCGTCGAGGCCATCGTCGCCATTGCCGGTGAATCGGGATTATCGACGGAACAGCAAGTCGCCGTCCTTGAGAACATCGAACACATGCAACGCCAGCATCCGCGGGCGCGCATGCTGCAACTGGCCGCGCGCGCCACATGTCAGTGACACGTCGAGGAGAAAACGCCATGGCCGTCGTCTCCGTCACCCGGGTACACCTTCGCTCGGTGCTGCATTTCCCGGCGTTTGCATGGCATTCGTTCCTCAGCGCATCGCAGGCACGCCAAGCCGATGGCAATCTTGGTGCGATCGTGCGCCAGCACGGCGGATCGCTCTGGACGATGTCGATGTGGCGCGACGAGATCGATCTTCGCGCGTTCATGCTGTCGGGCAATCATCGCACGGCAATGCCCAAGCTGGCGGGCTGGTGCGATGAAGCGGCGTCGGCGCGTTTCGAAACAGATGGCGATATCATGCCGGCGTGGAACACGGCCGAACAGGTCATGGCGACACGCGGGAAGTTGTCGGCGGTACGCCATCCATCGCCCGCGCAGCAGAAAGGTTTAACGCTGGGGACGTATGGCCAGCGCCGGGGCGGCGTTTTCGCTCAGCCTCCGTTCGTCCAAGCGCGAGCGTGATCTCGGTTATCCGGACAAAAAAGCCCGTTATTCGCGGCACGGTTGAGCTTGCGTTCTCGCCATAAACCCGCCCAAAAACTGCGGTTTAGGCGTCTCACCTACCCAATTGGTCAGCTTTCATACCCATCCGCATTATTGATGATTCATCGCCATTTTCACTAAATTTGGGCTCGAGTTGTCAAAGACGGACGGTTGATATGTCGCAATCGTCGAGACTCGTCCGGACAACTGACATTTAACGCAGGGCGGAAATGGTTCACATCCCTTTCATATCTCGCGGCGCCGAAGCAACACTCGACGCTTTAGGCAAATCCCAGGCGATTATCGAGTTCGAGCCGGATGGCAAGATCATTCGCGCTAACGAGAATTTCCTGAGAGTTATGGGATATCGTCTGGACGAGATTCGCGGCCGCCACCACAGCATGTTCGCCGAACCGGGATTTGCGAATTCTTCGGAGTATCGCAATTTCTGGAACGATCTTGGCAACGGTCAGTTCAAGGCCGCCGAGTATAAGCGGCTGGGAAAAGGCGGAAAGGAAATCTGGCTCGAAGCTTCCTACAATCCGGTCAGGGGAAGCGGCGGAGGCGTGGTCAAGGTCGTCAAATTCGCGACCGATATCACTGACAAAAAGAAATTGGCGACCGAGATGAAAGGAATGGTGGATGCGATTTCCAGATCCCAGGCCGTCATTGAATTTAACCTTGATGGGTCGATCATTACGGCAAACGAAAATTTCTTGAGCGTCATGGGTTATCGGCTGGAAGAAGTGAAGGGCAAGCACCACAGCATATTTGTCGAGGAATCCTTCCGGAATTCTTCCGAGTACCGGCATTTTTGGGAACGTTTGAACAAGGGAGAGTTTCAGGCGGCCCAATACAAAAGAATCGGGAAAGGCGGAAAGGAAATATGGATCGAGGCGTCTTACAACCCCATCATCGATCCGAACGGCAAACCCTATAAAGTCGTCAAATTCGCGACGGATTTGACCAAGAGAAAAGAAGAAAATCTCAAGCTGGCCGACCAGTTCGAAAGGGACGTCAAGGGTCTTGTCGACACCGTTTCGGCATCGGCTACCGAACTTCAGTCGACGGCAGAATCGCTGACAATGGGCGCAGATAGGACAAACGAGCGTTCGGCGACAGGTGCGGCCGCGACCGAGCAATTAACTGCGTCTATCGGCGAAATTTCAAAGCAATTGAGTAATGCCGTCGAGGCCACTTCGATTGCCGTTGGCGAAGCTCAGAAATCGAGCGAGCTCGTCGCTTCGTTGGTGGAACGAGTCAATCAAATTGGAAGCGTCACTGCCGTTATCACCGATATTGCCGAGCAAACGAATCTGCTCGCGTTAAATGCGACTATTGAAGCGGCGCGCGCCGGCGATGCGGGAAAAGGTTTCAGTGTTGTAGCATCGGAAGTAAAGGCGCTTGCCACGCAAACAGCGAAAGCAACCGCCGAAATTTCAGAACAAATTTCAACGGTTCAAAGCTCGACGCAAACAACGGCTAAGTCCATCCAAGAGATCGCCCTAACCATCGAGAAAGTTAACGAAATAAGCATGGCCATTTCGGGCGCGGTGGAAGAACAAAACGCCGCCACGAACGAAGTTTCGTCCAATATTGTCGGTGTTAAGGAAGCGGCCGTTGAAAGCAAACAATCGGCCAGCGAAGTTCTCGATGCGGCAGCCGCATTGGCCAAATACTCGGTCAATCTACAAGACCAAGTTACCAAATTCATTGCAACCGTGAGATCGATGTAGCTGGAAGTTTAACAGGGCAAAGAATTCGAAAGAATTCGCGCACGAAAAACGCCCCACCGTTTTGCATACCTCTCCGGTGGCCAAATAGCTGAACAGCTTTCCCATGCGCCCGATTGCGCAAAAGAAATCGCCGCTCGGACCATTTTCCGAACGGCGATCTTAGTTCCAACTTAAGCGAATTATGATTCCTCGGATATCACTGTGCCACGCCATTTCAGGCGGGCTTTTTCATATCCGAATTTCAGCCGATTAAGCAGCGGCCTGCTTGGCTTTCGCCTTCTTGATGCGGCGCTTCAGCGTCAACGCATCCGGCTGCAGTTTCGCGTCGGGTGTCGACAGCAGGAACGCGTCGATGCCGCCGCGCTTTTCCACCGTGCGCAAACCGCTGGTGGTGACGCGCAGGCGAACCTTTTCGCGCAGGATGTCGCTCAACATTGTGACCGCATGCAGGTTCGGCAGGAACCGGCGGCGGGTCTTGTTGTTGGCGTGACTGACGTTGTTGCCGGACTGAACGCCACGGCCGGTAACGGCGCAACGACGGGCCATAACACGTACCTTTCAAATGCATTCGGCGGGCCAAAGCGCGCCCGCCGGTTTGGAGTGCGGGTTTTTACGCGCCCCGGGCTTGGGCGTCAAGGCGGAAACGGTTCCGGAATTGAGCTGATTTATTCATATTTTTCAGCGTTTTACGACGGTTCTGCGGGCCGGTTTTGCTCGCGTGGGTGAAGATTGATCGCCATCGGGCCCCTCCAGCAAAAGCTGGCGCATTCCGGCCAGGACCAAATAACGCCATTCGCGATTGTTCATCAGCCGGCGTAAATCGGTCTCGGCGCGGTGAATTCGCAGCAACCGGGCCAGGGCATCGGGATCGCCGAGTTTGGGCGGTTTGGTCCGGGAATCTTTCAGCGTGCGCTCGATCTCTCCGCGCGCCATGGGCGCCTTGGCGCGGTAAATGTGCACGGCCCATTCGATCAGTTCCTTGCGTTGCGAGGGCGCCAGCACGGTGTTCGATTTCTTGACCACGGCCTTGGCGGATTTTGCCGGCCGTTTACCGCCCAGCAGACGCTTGAGTCCCTCGAACGCCACCGGTCACGCCTTACCCGGCGCGTGGGTGTCGAGCCGCCGGCTTAATTCGGCAAGCTTCGCATTGGCTGCATCATTCGTAGCATCATTGGCAGCACCATTGGCAGCACCGCGGTTCGCCGCCGCATCGGCTTGTTTGAAAATACGGTGGGCCTGCCCCAGCGGTCCGTCCTCGAGCAAATCGCGTGCGCTTTTCTCATCGGCATAGGCGGCAGCGAGGCGGTCGTATCCCCGCACCACCGAGGCCAAAGCGCTCCGGGTACGCGGATCGCGCGCGGCGGCATCGCCGAGTTTTACGCCGAGGTCTTCGTGCTCCGCGGCAAAGCGCAAGAACGGCTGCGCGAATGCCGTGATATCGCCCGATCCGAACCGCGCCCACGACAAATCGACGGCGTCGCCCTTGATGACACCCAAGAGTTCGGCCAATTCGGCGGTGGACGCGGCCAGATCCTGAAGCATCAGCCGGTAGGTTCCATCCGCGGCCATCCGCTTCATCTGCGCCTGGAGTTCGGACGTCGTGCGGACGTTCGTTTCCGCCTGCTGCACGCTCTGGCGCGTGAAGGCAGCGAGTTCGCCCATGCGCCGGCGCAACTCGAACATTTCGCGCCGTTGCTCCACCACCGTCATCACGAGCCACAGCGCCACGGGAGGGGCCGCCACGGCCGTCAAAAACGCCGCCAGATCGTCGACCGGCAAGCCCATGATGACCGCCCAGCCGATGCGATACACATAAGCGCCGACAATGACGAACCAGGCTGTGGTCGCGGCAACCGCCAAAATGAAACCAGCGCGATCTCTCAACCTGTCGAATAGGGAGTCGTTCATCGCCGCACCCTTTGCCGCACGTTGCGGTCCACCGTGGAATATTGGGGCCTTGCGCCGCCGTGGATCGGCGGTTACCAGCACAGTCGGCGTCGCGCGAAACTATATGATCGTGCGATTCCGCCGTCCACAGCCGAACCGTCCGACCGATGAGTTTTCTCGACAAGATCAAATCCTGTAATCGCGACATTCCGCCCGGCTTTGTCCCGTTTACGATCGGCAGCACACCGTTCGGCTGCATTGCGCCCGAACGCGTGGATCTGTTGCGCCGGTTTCCGAAAGCGTTCGCGGTCGGACAAGGCGCAGTGGCGATGCGTGATGATCTTGCGACTGCGCCACAACGTTCCGCGGCAATGGCCGCAATCGCAGATGATTTGGCCGCGTCCGGCTTCGCGCGGACCACCGGTGAACTGTACGCGATCAAGAACGCATGGAACGATCCGGACGCGATGCGCATGGACCGCGGCTTTGTCGCGGCTTTCGGCGCACGCGCCTACGGCGTTCACGTGAACGGTTTCGTGCACACGCCGCAAGGATTGGCGCTTTGGATTGGGACGCGCGCCGCCGACCGCGAGGTTGAACCGGGCAAACGCGACAACGTCGTTGCCGGCGGTCAACCGGCGGGCTTGTCGCTGATCGAAAACGTGATCAAGGAATGCGACGAGGAAGCCGGATTTCCGGCCGAGTTGGCGCGCACGGCAAAGTTTGCGGGCCATGTTTCGTACAGGTTCGCCGGCACGAAAGGCGTCCGCGACGACGTGTTGTTCTGCTACGACATCGAATTACCGGCCGATGTCGTCCCACAAAACCGCGACGGCGAAATCCAGAGCTTTGAACTGATCGCCGCGCACGACGTTCTCGCCATGGTTCGCGACGGCGATGACTTCAAGTTCAACGTCCCGTTGGTCATTATCGACTTCGGCATTCGCCACGGTCTGATCACGCCGGAAACCGAGCCCGAATATGCGCAAATCGTCGCCGGATTGCGCCGGGCCGGCCCCAATTAACGCTTTATTCTCATATATTTACGATGATTTATCCGGCCATTTGCGCGCGACGGTTTGTTGACTTTTACAAATCTGCCGTTCAGGTTGGCTGCCCGTCGAAATAGAAGCGAAACCCGTTCGCCCAATGCACTTTCTCGATTTCGAAAAACCGATTGCCGAGCTTGAAGGCAAGATCGCCGAGTTGAAGCACCTGTCGGATAGCGACGGGATCAATATTGCCGACGAAGTCGGCAGGCTCCAAGCCAAGGTCGAGAAAGACCTCACCGCGGCCTATGCGAAATTGACGCCGTGGCAGAAAACGCTGGTTGCGCGCCATCCCGACCGGCCGCACGCCGTCGATTACATCAAGGCGTTGATTGCGGACTTCACGCCGCTGGCGGGCGACCGCCTTTACGGCGAGGACGCCGCGGTGATCGGCGGCATGGGACGGTTCAAAGGACGCAGCGTGATGGTGATCGGCCTCGAAAAGGGCCGCGACACCGAAACGCGTCTCAAGCACAACTTCGGCATGGCACGGCCCGAAGGTTACCGTAAAGCCAAGCGGCTGATGCAGCTTGCCGACCGTTTCGATCTGCCGGTGCTGACGTTCGTGGACACCGCCGGCGCTTATCCCGGCGTCGGCGCCGAGGAGCGCGGCCAAGCCGAAGCGATCGCGCGCTGCATCGAAACCTGCCTCGACCTGCGCGTACCCATGATCGCCACCATTATCGGCGAAGGCGGTTCGGGCGGCGCCATTGCTCTCGCCACCGGCAACGTGGTTTTGATGCTGGAACACTCGATCTATTCGGTGATCT
>JAGREB010000151.1 GCA_020446775.1 Paracoccaceae bacterium | reverse complement strand
TGATCACGTCCTTGGCGCGGTCGGTGATGTGCATGTATCCGTCGGCATCGATGGTCGCGATATCGCCGGTATCGAACCAGCCGTCGACCGTCAGCGCCGACGTGTTCGCCTTGAAATAGGATTCGACAATCCATGGGCCGCGCACCTGCAAATGGCCCGCCGCCTTGCCGTCGTGAGGCAGGATCTTGCCTGCGGCATCGACGATGCGCATATCGACGCCATAAACGACACGGCCCTGTTTCAGTTTTTGCCGCATCTGTTCGGCGCGCGGCAACGACTTGAATTTCGGTTTGAGTGTGTTGACCACGCCGAGCGGTGTCATCTCGGTCATGCCCCACGCGTGCGCCACGTCGATACCGAACTCGACCTCGAAAGCGTCGATCAACGCTTCGGACGCAGCGGCGCCACCGATCATGATGCGATTGAGCGCTTTCGGTTTGCGGCCGCGCTTGCGCATCGCCTCAACCAGCCCCATCCAGACCGTCGGCACGCCTTGCGAGCAAGTGACGCCTTCGCTGTCCATGAAGTCGAACAAGCTTTCACCGTCGAGATGGCGGCCGGGCAACGCCAGTGCGGCGCCGGCCATGGGCGCGGCGTACGGAATCCCCCACGCATTGACGTGAAACATCGGCACGACCGGCAGGACGACGTCTTCGACTCCCATGCCCATGGTCGAGGGCAGGCAACACGCGAAGGAATGCAGCACCAACGCGCGATGGCTATAGAGCACGCCCTTGGGATTGCCGGTGGTGCCCGAGGTGTAACACAGCGACGCGGCGGTGTTTTCATCGAACACCGGCCAGTCGAAAGCGGTCTTGTGCGGCGCGATGAAGTCTTCGTAGTTGACGACGTCCGCAAGTTCGGGATTCGCGGGTTTGTTGGCCGCATCGCACAAGGCGATCCGCGCGCCGAGACTGGCGCGGCCCTTGCAATTTTCCGCCACGGCATCGGCAAAGGTGGTGTCGAAGAACAACAGTTTGTCTTCGGCGTCATCGATGATGAATTGCGTTTGCGCGGGCGACAGCCGCGGATTGATGGTGTGGCATACCGCGCCGATGCCCGCGACGGCGTAATAAAGCTCCATGTGGCGCCACGTATTCCACGCCAGCGTGGCGACGCGATCGCCGGGTTTGACGCCGGCAGCGATCAGCGCATTGGCAAGCTGTTGCGTACGTTCATAAAGTTCGGCGTAAGTGGTGCGGTGGGTTTCGCCTTCGGTGGTCCGCGAGGCGATGACCGTGTCGCCGTGAAATTGCGCCGCGTAGCGCAACAACGGCACTACCAACAGCGGTTGATTCATCATTTGTCCGAGCATGGACGAATGTTAGCAATACACAGCGGTCGCGGTGCAAGCGTAATCGGCAGCGATGCCGAATTATCCGGCGCCGGGCAGCGGCAACGCGGTCCGGGCGCTCACTTGCTTTAAGGCGAAACTGGATTGAATGCTGCCGATGGCCGGAATGCGCGTCAGGTGATCCTTGAGGAAGCGTTCGTAGGCGGCGAGATCGGCGGTCACCACGCGCAACAGATAGTCGCTGGTGCCGGTCATCAAATAGCATTCCATCACTTGCGGCAATGCACGGACGCGCCGCTCGAATTCTTCCAGCACCGGTTCGGATTGTTCCTTGAGCGCGACCGACACGAACACGCTGACGGGCAGCCCCACGGCGTTTTGATCGATCAGAGTCATATAACCCCTGATCAGCCCATCCTGTTCCAACCGCTTGAGACGGCGCAGGCATGGCGACGGCGACAGACCGACTTTTTCGGCAAGATCGACGTTGCTGATGCGGGCGTTTTCCTGGAGCGCATCGAGAATACGCAAGTCGATGGGATCGATCTCTGAAATCGCCATAAACCACCCAAAAAATAGCTTAAATTAGTGAATTATAGCTAAATGATAAATTATGCAGCAATAAATCGCAAGGACATGCCCTGCGGTCCGGCCATAAATTACCGCCGGACCTAAAGCAGGAGGGGTGGCGATGGCGCGCCCGTCGGTCAGCGACCGGGATCTCGAACGGCTCGAGACACTGGAAAAGAAAATTCTGTGGCTGGCGACGTGGATGATCCACCACGCCAACAACATTCGCGACAACCCCGACGGCATCAAGGTCGGAGGCCACCAGGCGTCGAGCGCGTCGATGGCGACGGTGATGACCGCGCTTTATCTCCATGCGCTCAGGCCGCAAGACCGGGTCGCCGTCAAACCGCACTCGGGCCCGATCTTTCACGCGATCCAATATCTGCTGGGCAACCAAACCGTCGAGCGGATGAAAAAATTCCGCAGCTTCGGCGGCGTGCAACCCTACCCGTCACGCACCAAGGACAAGGCCGACGTCGATTTTTCGACCGGCTCGGTCGGCTTGGGCGTCGCGGAAACGTTGTTCGCCTCGGTGGTCCAGGATTACCTGCATTCGCACGAGATCATTCCCTCGAGCAAACGCGGCCGCATGATCGCCACCTTGGGCGACGCCGAACTCGACGAAGGCAACATCTACGAAGCATTGATGGAAGGCTGGAAGCACGAGGCGCGCAACGTCTGGTGGATCGTCGACTACAATCGCCAGTC